>JBPCOX010000049.1:0-2712 GCA_050999825.1 Mycobacteriales bacterium | reverse complement strand
CCGGGTCGGCCAGCAGGACGCTGGTGTCCAGGACGTAGGTGCGCCGATCGGTGCGGCCGTCACTGCGGCTGCCGGCCAGGACCACTCCGAGGCCTCCATGGAGTGCGGCGTGATGACGAACCGAACGCTCCGACGCTAGTGCCGAGGCTCGCGATGCCCGACCCACGACACGCGCCGACCAGCGGGCGGGCGCCGAACGAGAGGTCCGGTATGGGCCGAGCTCTGGCGACACCCGCCGGTTTGTGGAGACTCTTCGTCGCTGTAGCGACGATTTCGCTCCACGGATGGCGACCGGACCCGACGGGTGGCCGGACGGATTCCACCCGCCGGACGGCGTCCTCAGTCAGAAGCGGGACGTGGCCACCAGCCAGGACTCGAGCAGGTTGAGCCCGATGACGACGGCGGCGATCGAAGCGAGCACCACGACCGCCGGAGCCGCCGAAGCAGCCATCGCCACCACGAGCACGACCCCCGCCGCCGGCAGCCGGGTCTTCGAAGGGCGACCGAACATCCGCCAGCGGGTGTAGCCGAAGGTGGCGAGGTAGCCGGCCACGCCGCCGGCGAGCACCCACAGCTCCGCCGCGGCGAGCGGGTCACCGGGGTGCTTGAGCACGTACTTGGCTCCGACGGCAGTCGCGATGATCGACGCCACCAGGGCGAAGTGGCCGTAGGAGAGCACCTCGCGGACGACCTGGGCCTGCACCTGCGCTGTCCGCAGCGCATGCTCGACCGCGGAGGCGCCGAAGGCGAAGTAGGTCCACCACAGCCCGCAGATCAGCGCGAAGGCGACCACCGCCGCAGCGACGACGCCCGTGTCGGCGCCGGCCGCGCTGGCCTGGGTGCCGATGGCGACGACCGTCTCGCCCAGCGCGATGATCTGGAACAGGCCGAACCGCTCCGGCAGGTGCGAAGCCTCGAACTGCATACCGGCCAGTCGCCGGCGGAGCAGCATCGGGCTGGCCAGCTCGCTCACCGCGGCGAGCGCCCACAGGACAACGCGCGCGTTGCCGTGCAGGACGCCCCCGAGCAGGTAGAGCGGCGAGCTGACGAGGACGGCGGTCGAGTACGGCGAGAGCGGGCCGGTCACCCGGTGCCAGCCGATGCTCTGGAGCAGTACGACGCGGACGGCCGCATACCCACCGGCGAAGAGCAGGCCCCGGGCGCCGTACGCCTGCGGCACCGCGACCGCCATCAGCAAGATGCCAACCGCGAGCGCGAACAGCCGCAGGCGGGTGCGCGGCGAGTCGACGTCCTCATGGTTATTGGTGAGCAGCGCGGTGCCGACCCAACCCCACCAGAACGGGACGAGCAGCAGCAGCGCCCGTCCCAGGTTGGCCGGGTTCAGCGCCTCCGCGGCATAGCTGGCGACCGAGGTGACGGCGAAGACGAGTACGAGGTCGTAGAACAGTTCCGCCCAGGTGACCCGCTGCTGGTGCGGACCCTCCTCGTCAACAGCTGGGCCCGAGTCGGCCCCCGTCGTGTCCACTGGACCCGGCATTCGTCACCACCCCCTCGACCGCCCGTCAACCGGCCGGACGCCGTACCTTCCCGCCTCCCCGCAGGGGCAGGAGCCGCGCAGCAGGGAACAAACCGACACCGAACGAAGGAGCCGGCATGCAGCTACGGATCATCGCCCCCGCCGAGCTGGCGGAGCGGGCGCTGGAGCGCCTGCAGGCCGCGCCCGGAGTGTTCAACGTCGTGCACCTGCCCGGCGTCGCCCGCAAGCCGAGCGGCGACCTGATCTACGCCGACGTCACCCGCGCCGATACCAGCGTCGTGATCGGCGAGCTGCGCGAGCTCGGCGTACCAGCCGTCGGCACGATCGCTCTCGACGAAGTCGACACCGAGCTCTCGGCCGTCGCCGACCGGGCCGCGGCAGCCAGCGAGCACTCTCCGTTCGGTGACGAGGTCGTCTGGGAGGAGGTGGAGGAGAACACGTCGGAGGAGACGGAGCTGTCGATCAACTTTGTCGAGTTCTTCCTGATCGCCGGGCTCATCGCCGCCGTGGGCATCCTCTCCGACTCCCCCATCCTCATCGTGGCGGCCATGGTCGTCAGCCCCGAGTTCGGACCGATCGCCGCCGCCTGCGTCGCGGCGGTCGAACGTCGGCGCGACCTCGCCCGCCGCTCGTTGCTCGCCCTCGCGGTCGGCTTCCCGCTGGCCATCGCGATCAGCGGGATCGCTACGGCGACCTTCCGCTACGCCGGTCTGGCACCCGACCGGGTCGATGTCGGCCACCCGCTCACGGCGTTCATCGCCGACCCGAACTTCTTCTCGTTCTTCATCGCCTACCTGGCCGGTACGGCGGGGATGCTCTCGCTGACCTCGGCGAAGTCGGGCGCGCTCATCGGCGTACTGGTCTCTGTCACCACGATCCCGGCCGCCGCCAACATCGGAGTCGCTGCCGCCTACCTCAACTGGGCCGATGTGCGAGGCGCAACCGCGCAGCTGGTCGTAAACCTGATCGGCATCTTCCTCGGCGGCATCGCCCGGCTCTCCGTCCAGCACCGGATCTTCGTGGCTCGCCGGGCGCGGTACGAGCGGCGACGTGCG
The DNA here is from genome assembly GCA_050999825.1 of Mycobacteriales bacterium. GTDB lineage: Bacteria > Actinomycetota > Actinomycetes > JALYNC01 > JALYNC01 > JBPCOB01. Next base: position 159 of record JBPCOX010000049.1, on the reverse strand, counting down.
GCGGGGGCGGGTGGCGGCGTGAAAGGGGCCGGTCAGCTGCCGTAGCGACGGGAGCGGGCGGCGTAGGCACGCAAGGCCCGCAGGAAGTCGACCCGCCGGAAGTCGGGCCAGTAGGCGTCGCAGAAGTAGAACTCGGAGTGGGCGCTCTGCCAGAGCAGG
>JBPCOX010000267.1:0-4242 GCA_050999825.1 Mycobacteriales bacterium | reverse complement strand
CCCGCCACCAGTGCGGTGAGCCGGCGCTCGGCCGGACCGCCGGTGACGACCACCCGACGGCCGGCCGCCACCAGCGCATCCACCATGGCGGCGGCGCGCGCAGGCGACGGCGCCCGAGCCGGCACCGAGGCGCCGGGATGCACCACGACGTACGGCTCGTCCCCGGTCAGCCGCCGGCTGTCGGGCAGCTCGCGCACCATGAGCGCGCCGTCGTCACCCACCGGCAACGCAAAGCCGGCGACGGCCGCCAGCGAGAGCATCCGCTCTACCTCGTGCAGGCCGGCCTCCGGCAGCTGGTGACGGACGTCGAGCAGAGAGCCCGGGTAGTCATCGCTGACCGCGGCGATGGCGGCCACCCCCGCCAACCGGAGCAGCAGGGCGAGCGGCAGCGGGCTCTGGTGGTACGACGTGAGCACCAGGGCCTCGTGCACCTGTCGGTCCTCGACCGCGGTCACGAGCTCGTCGGCTCGTGCACGGTCCATCGGCAGCGGCTCGGCGTCGATCCACGGGCAGTGCCAGACAAGCACCTCGTCGACGCCCGGCAGCAGCTCGGCGGCCGAGCGGCCACGCGGACCGCACAGCAGCACTACCCGGTCGGCGGACGCCGCGACCGCACGCAGCACCGGCCCGGCCAGCAGGACGTCGCCGTCGCTGTCGAGCCGTGCCACCAGGACGGTCCTCATGCCGAAACCACCCTGGCCGGCGCCCCGTCGAGCAGCAGCTCGACCGCGGAGAGCAGATCCGCCGCAACCTCCGGTGCTTCGGCAACCTCCTCCGGACGGGTTCCCGCTGGCGGTACTAGCACCGGCCGGGCGCCGGCGGCGCGCTCCGCCTGTACATCGGCGCCGATGTCACCGATCACGGCGCAGGATCCGGCCGGCACGCCGAGGGCGGCGGCTGCCTGCAGGACGAGGCTAGGCGCCGGCTTGCGGCAGGGACACCGGCTCTCCGGCCCGTGCGGGCAGACGAAGTACGGGCCGACCGGCCCGAGCAGGGCCGTCACCTTGGCGTTGACCGCGTCCACCTGGCCTCGGGTCAGCAGGCCGCGGCCGATCGCGCTCTGGTTGGACACGACCGCGGTGGGAACCCCGGCCGCCCGCAGTCGGACCAACGCCGCGGCGGCGGTCGGCATCGGCACCACCCGCTCCGGGTCCCCGTTGTAGGGCACGTCTTCCACCAGCGTGCCGTCGCGGTCGAAGAGCACGGCAAGCACCAAGCCGCGCTTTGGCCTCTGCTCGGCTGGTGACGTCGGCGGGGCATGATCCAGGCCCATGTACCGGAACTGCCCTCACACTCGACGGGGGGAAACGCCACGGCGAGGAGAAGTGGCCTGGCGGTTAGAGACGGCTCACCGTAAGGCCGATCCGCACCGGCGGGCTACTTCGTCGGCGCCCGCGCGGGCTCAGGCGCTCCGGCGGGTACGTGGCAGGGCGACAATGGGTCGTGCGCTGGCTCGCCCCGGCACCGTGGGGATGCGTCGTACCCGCCGGCGACTGCCGGCATCCCGTAGCAGCCCCACCACGGCTGCCTCGATCGGCCCCTGGGTGGCCGGCACCCCAAAGGAGACGCCCTCTCCGAGCGAGCCGAGCTCGTCGGAGATCGTGATGCCGTCCTGGAACAGCTCGATGACCCGTGGGTCGATGTAGGAGGACCGGCATACCGCCGGGGTGTTGCCCAAGTTGGCCGCAACCTCCCGTACGACGTGTGCCACCGCCCGCTTGGCGGCGGTTGGCGAGGTGGCGGTGCGCTCGGCGACGGCGAGGCCGACCGCGGCGATGACGGTCCCGTTCCAGGTGCGGAAGGACTTGGCGCTTGCTTCGACACCGAGTACGTCGCGCAGGTAGAGGTTGATGTCGGCACTCTTGACGTCGACCCAGCCGATCGGGCCGCGGTAGGCCAGCAGCTCCGGTCCGCCGTCGCGGCGGCGCTTGAGCGCGGTGACCAGTCGGCGTACCGGCTCCTCGGCGACCGAGCGCACCTGCTCCTTGCCGGCCTTGCCTAGGTAGCTGAAGGTCACCACGTCGCCCGAGATGCGCACGTGCTCTCTGCGCATGGTCGCGAGCCCGTAGGTGTGGTTGGACTCTGCGTACTCCTCGCCGCCGATCCGGAAGAAGCCCAGGTCGAGCAGCCGGACGGCACCGGCCAGTACCCGCGACCTGGTCAGGCCGCGCCCGGTCAGGTGCTCGGCGAGTCGCTTGCGCGCGGCCGGCAGCGCCTGCGCGAAATCCAGGATCGAGTCGTGCTTGCTGCGGTCCCGCAGCCGGCGCCACTCGTCGTGGTAGCGGTACTGACGCCGACCGGCCGCATCGGTGCCGATGGCCTGAACGTGACCGTTGGCATACGGGCAGATCCAGACCTCGTTCCACGCCGGGGGCAGCACCAGGGCGTCGATGCGGCCCAGTACGTCTGGATCGGTGATCCGCCGGCCTCGAGCGTCGTCGTACACGAAGCCGCGGCCGCGCCGACGCCGGGCGATCCCCGGACCGGAGCAGTCCGCGCGGCGGAGTCTGGGCATCGTGCCGGTGTCAGACCTCTGGCTCGATGTGCATGGCTCGTTCCTCGGCGCTGAACCCGCCGGTGTCGGTGCCGACGTCGTAGCCGACCGAGTCCTTCTCGGTGTCGGTCCGGGCGCCCTGGTCGGCGTCGACGATCCGGCCGACCCGCTGGTCGGCGTCCTCGGGGTACGGCGAGTCCGACCCCTCGGATTCGTCGGCCGGCAGGTCGGCCGCGGCCGTCACGTCCGGTTCCTCTCGGGAGAGCCGCAGGTCGAGCGGCTCGCCAAGTGCCTGCTCCTCCGCCGTGATGCCGTACTCGTCCACCGCCAGCGGGTAGTCGTGCGGTGGCACCATGCCGTCTTGAGCATCGCCTGTAATCCGCTTGCCCGGTAGGCCGTCCTCGCTGCCGGGTAGCCCCTCCTCTTCGAAGGGGTCGGCCGGCTCCGGAATCCGGCTCGTCATCGGACTCGCATCGTCTTGGCGGTGGGGCCGCCGATGGCGCGGACGCCGGAGCCGATGATGGACTCGTGGTGCGCCACGGTGCCCATGCTGTTTCCTCTCCTCCGCCTTCGTCAGTGCCGGGCGGCGCCGCCATTGGTGGGCGTGACACCCGGCATGTCGCCCGGCGTGGGGACGGGCGTGTTGGTGCTGGTCGGGACCGGGTAGACGGGGGGGTCCATGGTGAGGCCATCGTCGAAGACGTCGCCACTCGAGCGGCCGCCGACCTTGTCGCTTACGACCCGCTTTGCCGAGTCCGCCAAGTCAGCTGCCTGCGCCTGCACGACACCGGCGGTCTGCTGGATCGCCGGCTTCTCCATGAAGTTGCGGGCGTACGACATGATCATGTCGTACCGCTGGCGGCCGGCCTTGGCACCGAGGACGTAGCCGGTGGCGAAGCCGGTCACCAAAGTTGCCTTGTAGCGCATGCGAAACCTCCGGTAGGGAGACGGTGGCACCCGGCGTACCCATCGAACCGCCACGTACTCGGCCCGGCGACGGGCCCTGGTGCGGTAATCTGGCGCGTCCAGGCCGGCCTGCGCGGCGGCCGCGGTCCCGCGTAGCTCAATTGGCAGAGCGTCCGGCTGTTAACCGGCAGGTTACAGGTTCGAGTCCTGTCGCGGGAGCTTCGAACTTCTGGGGGCGGTAGCTCAGCCGGTTAGAGCAGTGGACTCATAATCCGATCGATGGTCCCTCCTGACCGCGCTGTACCCGGCCTAGCCTGCCAATCTGCGCTGCCATGTAGGCGATCGAGGACAACCGCGAGCCCGTTGTTGCCCCTTGCGCACCGCTATTGGCCGTCTCATCTGGCACGCATGTGGCACGCGCTGGCCCCTGCTGGTGCATCCGGGTGGTGGCTCGTCGCCGAGTCGAGGCACAAGCTCGACGAGGTCTTGGCCGACGTCAGGAGCTCGTGAGGATGACGAGTCGCTGGGTCGCTCGGGTCATCGCGACATAGCGATCGACCGCTCCTTCGATGCCCTTGCCGAACGCCTCTGGGTCGATGAGGACGACCAGGTCGAACTCGAGCCCCTTCGACAGCTCCGGGGTCAGCGACCGGACGCGGGACCTCGCCCGGAACGTGGGATCGCCGATGACGCAGGCGATCCCGTCGGCCTGCGTGGCGAGCCAGGTGTCGAGAATCGAGCTCAGATCCGAAGCAGATCCGTGTACGACGGGGACGTCGGTGCTGCGGATGGAGGTCGGCACGTTGGCGTCCGGGAGCACGGCCCGGATGACCGGCTCGGCT
>JBPCOX010000251.1:0-7824 GCA_050999825.1 Mycobacteriales bacterium | reverse complement strand
GACCTCCCCGATCCGCTCCTCCGCGCGCTGGGCCGTGAGCTCCTCGGCCAGCCGGGAGATCCGGTCCAGCCGCCGGCCGATGACCTGTCCCCCGCACTTGGCCGGCAGCCCGGCCGCCTCGGTCCCGTCCTCGTCGGAGTAGCCGAAGACGCCCACCGCGTCGAGCCGGGCGGCGCCGAGGAACCGCTCGAGCTCCGTGAGGTCGGCGCGCGTCTCACCCGGGAACCCGACGATGAAGTTCGACCGCACCCCTGCTCGCGGGGCCAGGTGGCGGACCTGCTCGAGGAGGGCGAGAAAGCGGTCGGTGTCTCCGAAACGGCGCATCCGGCGCAACAGCGGACCACTCGCGTGCTGGAAGGACAGGTCGAAGTAGGGGACGACGCCCGCCGTGGTGGTGAGCGCCTCGACGAGCGTCGGGCGCAGCTCCGCCGGCTGCAGGTAGGACACCCGCACCCGCACGACTCCCGGCACTGCCGCCAGCTCGGGGAGCAGCGCCTCGAGCAACCGGAGGTCGCCGAGATCCTTGCCGTACGACGTGGAGTTCTCGCTGACCAGCACCAGCTCGCGGACGCCGGAGCCGGCCAGCCAGAGCGCCTCGGCCAGCACGTCGGCCGGCGACCGGGAGACGAACGAGCCCCGGAAGGACGGAATCGCACAGAACGCGCAACGCCGGTCGCAACCCGAGGCCAGCTTCAGCGGCGCGACCGGGCCGCCGGTGAGCCGCAACCGCATCGGGCGCGGCCCGGACGCCGGCCCGTTCCGGCCCACCTCCGCCGGCGACTGCCCGTGACCGGGGACCGCGACCGTGGCGGTGGCGGTGGCGCGGCGAGCCGGCGTCAGCGGCAGCAACGTGCGCCGGTCGACCGGTCGGCGCGGAGCCGGCGGCCGGCCGGCCAGCACGTCGTCGAGACGCGCCTCTATCGCCGCGTAGTCGTCGAAGCCGAGCACCGCATCGGCCTCCGGCAGCGCACGGGCCAGCGACTCGCCGTACCGCTCGGCCAGGCAACCGACGGCGACGACCGCCCGCGGGCCACCGGCGGTCTTGAGGTCTGCCGCGGCCAGCAGCGTGTCGACCGAGTCCTTCTTGGCCGCCTCCACGAAGCCACAGGTGTTGACGAGTACGGCGTCCGCCGCGCCCGGGTCGTCCACCACCCGCCAACCGCCGCCCGAGAGCCGCCCAGCGAGCTCCTCGCTGTCGACCTCGTTGCGGGCGCACCCGAGCGTCACGAGGGCGACCGTTCGGGGCCGGGGCATGAGGTCCAGGGTAGCCCGCTGAGGCAGGACCGACCGACGGTGACGCCAGGGGCCATCAGCCGGTTGAGCCGGCCGGATCCCCCGGGCTGAACACCAGCCGAGTGACGGCACCGGGCGCGCCGGACCGCCCGAGGTCGTGGCCGTTGACAACAAGTTCGACCGCGCCCGCGTTGCCCAGGATCAGCCGCAGCTGCTTGGCGTCCCGGAACACCCGCGACATGCCGGTGGCCAGGACGCCCTGGAACAGCCGCGCACCGGCGGAGTTCGAGACGCTGACCCAGCTCTTGTCGGCGGGTATGCGCACCTGCACCGTGACGAGGTTGGGGTCGACCAGCGCCACGGCGTCGCTCGGCAGGGGGGCCGGCCGCGGGGTCGCGGGGGTCGAGGGCCGGCTCGCCGTCGCTGGCGTGCCGCTCGGCTGCGGGGCGGTCACCGTCGCCGGGCGGCCGCTCGGCGAGCGCAGCAGGTGCACACCGGCGACGACGCAGATGACGACCAGCGACGCCGCCATCGCCGCGCTCCAGTTCGGCCGGGATCGCTCCACCCGCCCCGCCGCCGCACGGGTGAGCCCCGGCATCGTCATCGGCGCGGGCGCCGAACCGTGGTCCCGGTCGAACTCGGCCACCAGCGGCGCCGGGTCGAGGCCCACAACGGCGGCGATGCTGCGCAGGTGGCCCCGGGCGTAGATCGAGCCGCCGCACGGCAGGAAGTCGTCGGCCTCCATCGCGGAGATCACCGTGGCGCGGATCCGGGTGGCCGCGGCCACGTCCTCCACGGTGAGACCCCGCGCGGTGCGCGCGCGGATGAGGAGCTCGCCGATGGCCATGGGCGGTCCTCTCCCGGACCCAGCAGTACGCCGGCCAGACCGGTCCTGCCGTCCGCTGCCAGCCGGTCAAGTCTAGGCGCGGTACCCGCCGGACTCCGACGTCCCCGGCGGCGCGCCCCGCGACCTGCGCGCGACCGAGGCTCCCGGCCCCTCCACCCGGCCGCCGTGCCGCACCACACCCGGCGGACGTCCGAGCTCCCGGTAGAGGCAGACCCGGTCGAAGCGGTCGAGACCGACGGCCACGATGTCTGGCAGCCGGCCGTAGGCGGTGAAGCCTTCCGCCAGATACAGCTCCAGCGCCGCGTGGTTGTTCCCCCGCACGTCGAGGACGAGGACCTCGACGCCCGCGGCGTTGGCGTCGTCGACCAGGCTGCGTACGACGCGCCGGGCCAGGCCGCCCCCGCGGGCCGCCGGGTGCGTCATCACCTTGCGCATCTCGGCGCTGCATCCGAACACCGCACCCGCCAGCCGGGCCCAGTATCCCAGCGCCTCGATCCGCCCGCCCTGCCGCAGGACGAGGAGCCTGGCCCGCCCGGCGCGGACCTGGGTCAGGAGCTCGTCGAGCCACCTGTCGACCTCGGTCCGCGCCGGCTCGGCCAGCCAGCCCACCGCTCCGCCGAGCGCCGCCACCGCCGCGACCACGCGGTGCACGCCGGCGTAGAGCTCCTCGTCGGCCGACGAAGGCCAGCTCGGCTCCGGTCCGTCGGCCATCGGCTCCACCGGCAGGAGTATGGCTGCTGGCTGCGCTTAGGCTGATCCCATCACCGATCGCTCGGGGGGACGGCCGCGTGCGTGCGACAGAAGCCAGCGCGCCGCCACCCGCGGTGCTGGCTCGCGGCCTGTGGAAGCGCTTCGGCGAGAAGACGGCGGTGGCCGGGGTGGACCTCTACGTTCCGGCCGGCAGCTTCTTCGGCCTGGTCGGTCCGAACGGTGCCGGCAAGACCACCACGCTCAGCATGCTCACCGGTCTGCTTCGACCCGACGCCGGCTCGGCCCTGGTGGACGGGGTCGACGTGTGGCAGGACCCGCTGGAGACCAAGCGCCGGATCGGCGTACTGCCCGAGGGCCTGCGCCTGTTCGAACGGCTGACCGGATCCGAGCTGCTGACCTACGTCGGCCGGCTGCGCCGGCTCCCCGCCGCGGCGATCGAGCTCCGAACGGGCGAGCTGCTCGGGGTGCTCGACCTCGAGCCCGCGGGAGACACGCTGGTGGTCGACTACAGCACTGGAATGCGCAAGAAGGTGGCGTTGGCGGCCGCCCTGCTCCACAACCCGGCCGTGCTCTTCCTGGACGAGCCGTTCGAGGGTGTCGACCCCGTGTCGGCCCGGACCATCCGGGCGGTGCTGGAGCGCTACACCGCGACGGGCTCGACGGTGGTGTTCTCGAGCCACGTCATGGAGCTGGTCGAGCGGCTCTGCGACTCAGTCGGGGTGATCAGTGCCGGCCGGGTCGTCGCCAGCGGCCCGCTGGACGTCGTCCGCGGGAACCGCAGCCTCGAGGACGCATTCGTCGAGCTGGTCGGAGCCGGCGGCCGGGAGGACAGGGGCCTGTCGTGGCTCGGCTCTTCGCCGCGCTGAAGTTCCAGCTGCTGCGCAACGGCGTACGCCGCGGACGAGGTCGGCTTCTGGCGTTCCTCGTCGCCGGCCTCTTCGGAGCCATGGTCGGCGGTGGCGCCCTCGTCGCACTGGCAAGCCTGCGCGGCAACGGCCGGGCCGGCGACGTCGGCATCCTGCTGTTCACCCTGCTCGCGCTGGGCTGGACCGTGCTGCCACCGCTGCTCTTCGGCGCGGACGAGACGCTCGACCCCGCCCGGCTGGCGTTGCTGCCGCTGTCGCGCCGGGAGCTGATGACCGGGCTGCTTGCCGCATCGGCGGTCGGGATACCCGCGGCAGTCACCGCCCTGGTCCTTCTCGGAGCGCTGATCGGCCTGTCCGGGGGCCCCGGATCGGTCCTGGTCGCGCTCCCGGCGGTCGGCCTCGAGCTGGCGCTGTGCCTGTCGCTGAGCCGGGCGGTGACCTCGGCGCTGTCGGGACTGCTGCGCAGCCGGCGCGGCCGAGATCTCTCCGTGCTGGTGGGCGCGCTGCTCGCGGTGAGCGTGCAGGTCCTCAACCTCGCCGTGCAGCGGCTGTTCCGCTCCGCGGACCCCGACGTCGTCCTCTCCGGCGTGGCGGACCGGCTGCGATGGTCTCCGCCCGCGCTGGCCGCGACGGCGATCACGCAGGCGCGCGACGGGCGGTACGGGCTCGCCCTCGCCAAGCTGGCGCTCGTCGCGGCCACCGTGGCGGTGCTGCTGGCCTGGTGGCACCGGACGCTGGCCCGCTCGCTCACCACCGCCGACGCCGCCAGCTCTCTGCGCAGCGGCCCACGACGCGGGTCGGCACGGACTTCCGGGCACTCGCTGCTGCCCGGCCGGGCCGGCGCCGTCGCCGCCAAGGAGCTCCGCTACGCCTGGCGCGATCCGCGCCGCAAGACCGCATGGGTCAGCGCTCTGGTGGTCGGCGCCCTGGTGCCCTTGGCGCCCGCCGCCAGCGGTACCGGCCTGCACCGCGGGGCCGTCTTCGCCGTGTGCTCGGTGGCGATGTTCGCCGGCCTGCAGTCGTTCAACTCCCTGGGCCTCGACGGTGCCGCCGCCTGGGTCAACCTGGCGACCGCTGCCCGCCCGGCCGACCTGGTCGCCGACCTGGCCGGCAAGAACCTGGCGGTGTCCCTGATGGCCGGACCCGCGCTGGCCGTGGTCGGCCTGGCGCTGGCCGCGTTGAGCGACGGCTGGCGGCTGCTGCCGCTGGCACTGGCCGTGGCGGCGTGCCTCCTGGGCGTCGCCATGGGCGTCGGCAACGTCCTCAGCGTGCGGGCGCCGTACGCCGTGCCCGAGCGTCCGACCGGCGCGTTCGCCACCACCGGCACCGGCCAGGGGTGTGCCGTCGGGCTGCTCGCCCTGCTCGGCACGGTGTCGGTCCTGGCGCTGATGGTGCCGCCGGTGGCCCTGACCCTCGGGCTGTACGCCGTCACGGCCGGCGGACCGGTGCTCCCCGCGGTCGTCGTCGTGGTCCTGCCGGCGTACGGCGCGGTGGTGTGCTGGGCCGGTCGCCGACTGGGGGCGGCCGCGCTGCTCGAGCGGATGCCCGAGGTGCTCGCCGCGATCGGCCCCAAGGCCGCGGCGTGAGGGTCAGTCCTCCCGCAAGGTGGTCAGGACCGACTCGAGCTCCTCCGGTCGAACCAGAACGTCGCGGGCCTTGGACCCCTCACTCGGCCCGACGACACCGCGGCTCTCCATGAGGTCCATCAGGCGACCGGCCTTGGCGAAGCCCACCCGCAGCTTGCGCTGCAGCATCGAGGTGGAGCCGAACTGTGTCGACACGACCAGCTCGATCGCCTGCAGCAGCAGGTCGCGGTCGTCACCCACCTCGTCGTCGGCCTCCTTGGCCGGACCGGTCGTCCCAGTCACCACGTCGTCGCGGTAGCTCGGCTCCTTCTGCGCGGTGCAGTGTGCCACCACGTCGCGGATCTCCGACTCGGACACGAAAGCGCCCTGCAGCCGGATCGGCCTGCCGGAGCCCATCGGCAGGAACAGCGCGTCACCGACCCCGACCAGCTTCTCGGCACCCACCGAGTCCAGGATCACGCGGGAGTCGATGGCGCTCGCGGTGGCGAAGGACAGCCGCGAGGGCACGTTGGCCTTGATCAGACCGGTGACGACGTCCACGCTCGGCCGCTGGGTGGCCAGGACCAGATGGATCCCGACCGCCCGGGCCATGGCGGTGATGCGGCAGATCGCATCCTCGACGTCTCGCGGCGCCACCATCATCAGGTCCGCGAGCTCGTCGACGATCACCAGGATGTAGGGGTAGGGCTGGTAGACCCGCTCGCTGCCCGGACGCGGTGTCAGGTCGCCCGACCGCACCCTGGCGTTGAATTCGTCGACATGCCGTACGCCGGCCGCGGCCAGGTCCTCGTAGCGCATCTCCATCTCGCGCACCACCCACTGCAGCGCAGTGGCGGCCTTCTTCGGGCTGGTGATGATCGGCGTTACGAGATGCGGAATGCCGGCGTAGTTGGTGAGCTCGACCCGCTTGGGGTCGATCAGGACCAGCCGGACCTCGTCCGGGGTGGCCCGGCTCAGGATCGAGGTGACCAGGGTGTTGATGCAGGTGGACTTGCCGGCCCCGGTCGCGCCGGCGATGAGGATGTGCGGCATCTTGGCGAGGTTGGCCGCCACGAAACCGCCCTCGACATCCTTCCCCAGCCCGACGACGAGCGGGTGGTGGTCGCCGGTCGCAGCCGGCGAGCGCAGCACGTCGCCGAGGCTGACCAGCTCCCGGTCGGCGTTGGGGATCTCGATGCCGATCGCGGAGCGACCGGGGATCGGGCTGATGATCCGTACGTCGGCGCTCTTGACGGCATACGCGATGTTGCGCGACAGCGCCGTGATCCGCTCGACCTTGACGCCCAGGCCGAGCTCGACCTCGTACCGGGTGACCGTCGGCCCCCGGCTGAACCCGGTGACCGAGGCGTCGACACCGAACTGGTCGAGCACGGCGGACAGCGCCGCCACGACCGCGTCGTTGGCAGAGCTGCGTGCCTTGGGCGGGGTGCCCGCGCGCAGCAGCGCGGGCGGCGGCAGCGCGTAGTCACCCTCCTGCCCGGTCAGCGAGAGCTGCTCGCCCCGCGTCGGCGCCCTTCTCGCGGGCGGCGATGCCGGCTCGGCCGGGACCGAGGCAGCAGCGTCCGCGCCCACGAGCGGCGAGCCGGCATCGAACGGGATGTCGTCGGCGAGCACGGCCACCCGACGCCGACTCGGACGACGGCGCAGCGGCGTCGAGGACTCGTTCTCGGCATCCTCCTCCGTGTCGCCGCCTTCCGCGGCTGCCTGCGTGCGCCGCCGCAGCAGCCGGGCCCACCTTGCGGCGCACCGCTCCGGTACGGCGTGCACCGGCGTCCCGGTCACCACCAGCAGCCCGAAGCCGGTCATGAGCAGCAGCAGCGGGGCGGCGAGGTACGGCGTGACGGCGGTGGCCAGCGGTGATGCGGTCAGGAAGCCGATCACCCCGCCTGCGGCGGCGCGTCCCGCCGCTGTGGTCGGGGACCCGTGCAGCAGGTTGAGCAGCCCGAGCAGGCCGGCCGCCAGCGCCGCCAGGCCGATCAGCAGCCGGCCACGGCCGGCCCCGTCGCCGGGCCGGCGGAGCAGCCGCCAGGCGAGCGCGGCGAGCAGCAGCGGAACGACGACCACGCCCGATCCGGCCACCCAGCGGACCGCACCGCTGAGCCAGCCGGCCGCCCAGCCGCCGCGGTGCGTCCACGCCCCGAACGCGAGGACGAGGGCGGCTGCCAGCGCCAGCAGGCCTAGCCCGTCGCGCCGGTGTGCCGGGTCGAGGTCGCGTGCCCCGCCGCCGATCCGGCGTACCAGCCCGCCGAGGCCGGCGGCGAGCAGGTGCCAGATCCAGACGAGCGCTCGCCCGAGCACCCGCAGCACAGCGACGACGAAGCGGGACAGGGCCCGCACCACGAGGGCCGTCCGGCCGGGTCCCGACGGGCGCGGCGGAGGTCGCCGGCCACGTGGGCGTGGCAGGTCCCTGGTACGCGTGGTGACCACGACGCGACGGCTCTTGACCGGGCCGCCGGCGTCGCGAGGGCGGCTGGGAGAGCGCACGGCCATCCATCCACGCTAGCCGTAGGACACCATCGGCACCACCTGTCACATCAGCGACACGCGCTGCCCCCCTGCCGAAGCGGGTGGTCATCAGACC
>JBPCOX010000230.1:0-5337 GCA_050999825.1 Mycobacteriales bacterium | reverse complement strand
GCTCGGCACCCACTTCTTCGCCTCGACGGATCCGGCGTACCTCGGCTGGCGCTGGGCGGTGTCCGTCGCCCGGGCGTCCCGCGCTCGGGTGGTAACGGTCGACGAGGTGGTCCTGCTCCCGGGTGAGGGCGCGCTGGTGGCGCCGGAGTGGGTGCCGTGGAGCGATCGCATCCGGCCCGGCGACCTCGGCGTCGGCGACCTGCTGGTCACCGCGGTCGACGACGAGCGGCTGGCTCCGGCGTACGCCGCCGGCGACGACCCAGCGGAGGAGGCGGTCGCGCTCGAGCTTGGGCTGGGGCGAGTGAGGGTCCTGTCGCTGGACGGCCGCGACGATGCGGCCGACCGGTGGTACGACGGAGCCGGGGGGCCGGCGGTGCCGATCGCCCAAGCCGCACCGGCGCCATGCGGCACCTGCGGCTTCTATCTGCGGCTGACCGGCGGCCTGGCGCCGCTTTTCGGCGCCTGCGCCAACGAGTACGCGCCGGACGACGGCCGGGTGGTCTCCGCCGACCACGGCTGCGGTGCCCACTCCGAGGCCGTGGTGGTGGACCTTACGCCCGACCGCGTAGCGACGCTGGTCGACGACTACCGCTTCGAAGAGGTGTCCGTCGCAATCGGGCCGCCGGAGCCCCCACTCTTGCCCCCCGACGACTCGGGGGACGACGCCGACGCCGGAGAGCCGCTCGGGCACAGCTGATCGACCCGTTCGACACGGCGTCGCTGCGCACCCGGGTGATGGCAGCTTGGGCCGCCTCGCCCGCGCGCTTCCGTGAGGACGCCAACGCCGAGGATGACCTCGCGCTCGGCGGCTACCGCGACCGGCTCGTCGTCGAGCTGGCACAGAACGCCGCCGATGCCGCCCAGCGGGCCGGCGTGCCCGGGCGGCTGCTGCTCCGGCTGACCGGCGACACCCTGGTCGCGGCCAACACCGGTGCGGCGCTCGACGCCTCCGGCGTGGTGGCGCTCAGCACCCTGCGCGCCTCGGCCAAGCGCGGGGAAAGCTCCACCGGCCGGTTCGGGGTGGGCTTCGCCGCCGTCCTCGCGGTGACCGACCAGCCGGCCGTCCACTCGAGCTCGGGCGGCGTGCGCTGGTCGCGCCCCGACGCGGCGGCCGCGGTGGCCGAGCTGCCGGCTCTTGCCGCGGAGCTGGCTCGGCGCGGGGGGCGGGCGCCGGTGCTCCGGCTGCCCTGGCCCGCGACGGGCGAGCCGCCTCGCGGCCACGACACGGTGGTGGTGCTGCCGCTGCGCGACGCCGGGGCCGCGGCACTGGTCCGTCGCCTGCTGGCCGAGATCGACCCCACGCTGCTGCTCGTCCTGGCGCACTTGGCCGAGCTCGAGATCGAGGTCGACGGTCGGGTGCGCCGGCTCGCCGCCGAGCGCGACGTCGCCGGGGTCGTCATCGACGACGACGGCGAGCGGACCCGGTGGCGGGTGGCGGGCCGGACCGGTCGGCTCTCGCCGGCGCTGCTGGCCGACCGCCCGGTCGAGGAGCGCGAGCGGCCGGTCTGGTCGGTGTCGTGGGCGCTGCCGCTCGACGGCGCCGGCGTACCGGTGTCGCTGCCCGGCACCGTGCCGGCCGTGGTCCACGCGCCGACGCCCACCGACGAGCGGCTGTCACTGCCGGCCGTGCTCGCCGCCTCGCTCCCGCTCGACCCATCGCGCCGGCACGTCGCACCAGGGGCGCTGCGCGACTTCCTGCTCGCGCAGGCGGCCGAGGCGTACGCCGATCTGCTGGCCGAGCTGGCGCCGGCTCCGACGGTCCTGGGGCTGGTGCCCGTCGGGCTGGCCGCAGGGGAGGTGGACGCCGCGCTGCGGCGCGGGATCCTCGACCGGCTGGTGCACTCGCCGTTCCTTGCGGCGGCGGCGGACCCGGCGGTGCGGCTGCGACCAGCAGACGCGATCGCCCTCGACCTGGCGCCGCCGGTCGTCGACGTCCTCGCACCGGTGCTGTCCGGGCTGCTGCCGGCGGACTGGGCGGCCCAGCTGGCGCCGCTGGCGGTGCTCGGCGTACGCCGGCTCGGCCCGGCGGAGCTGGTCGAGCTGTTGGCCGGTCTGTCCCGCGAGCCGGTCTGGTGGCGGCAGCTCTACGACGCTCTCGGGCAGTCCCACCTCGGCGGGCCGGAGCGGGACGCGCTGGGAGCGCTGCCGGTCCCGCTGGCCGACGGGGGGTCGGCAAGCCAGCCGCGGGGGGTTCTGCTTCCTGGACCGGACGTGCCGGCCGCGGTGCTCACCGCGCTCGGGCTGCGGGTGGCGCACCCGGACGCGACCAGCCCGCTGCTCCGGCTGCTCGGTGCGGTCGAGGCGACGCCACGGTCGGTGCTGGAGCACCCGCGGGTGCGGGCGGCGGTCGCGACGTCCTACGACGCCGAGGATCCGGCGCCGCTCGCCGACGCGGTCCTCACGCTGGTCCGGGCGGCCGGGCTGAGCGCCGGTGAGATGCCGGCGCTCGCCGAGCTGGCGCTGCCCGGGGAGGACGGCGAGTGGTATCCGGCGGGCGAGCTACTGCTGCCGGGCGGGCCGCTGGCCGCCCTCGTCGACGCCGACGCCCCCTTCGGCGTCGTCGAGGCGGGGCTGGTCGACCGCTGGGGGGCGGAGACTCTCGTGGCGGCCGGTGTGCTGGCGACGTTCGCCGTGCTGCGGGAGGCCGATGTCGCGCTCGAGCCGGCCCACGACCTCGACGGTGAGGAGGACTGGGTGACGGCGACCGGCGTCGCGCTGCCGTCGGCCGAGGTGCCGCCGATGCTCGCAGAGCTGGTCGCGGTCCGCGACCTGGAGCTGGTCCGGGCGGACCGGTGGCCGGCGGCGCTGCGCCTGCTCGCCGAGCCGCCGCTGCGGGCGGCGGTCACCGACCCGGCCCTCGCGCTCCTTGCCGACGGCGGGCGCGTCCCGGTGCGGTCCTACACGGCATGGTGGCTGTCGGCGCACCCGGTGCTGGGCGGCCGATGTCCGGTCGAGCTGCGGCTGCCCGACAGTGACCCACTGCTCGAGGATCTCTACGACGAGGCGCCCGGCGGTGCTGACCCGGCCTGGCTGCGCGCGACGGGCGTTCTCGCGACCCTCGAGGATGCCGACCCGGACGACGTGCTCGACCGCCTCGGCGACCCGTCCCGGCCGCTGCCCCGGAGGGCCGTACGGGAGATCCACGCGCGCCTGGCCGAGAGCGGCTTCGTGGGCTCGCCGGAACGGGTGCGGGCGGTCCGGGACGGCGTGCTGGCCGTGGTACCGGCCGCGGACGCCGTGGTGGTCGATGCCGCGGACCTGCGCCCGCTGCTCGGCCGGCGGGTGGTGGTGCCGGCGCCGCTGTCGCTCGCCCGGGCGGTCGCCGACCTGCTCGACGTCGCGCTGGCCAGTGAGCTCTCGGCGTACGTCGTCACCTCGACCGGCCACGAGCAGGCGGTGCCCGCGGTGGCCGCCGAGCTCGTCGCCGGCTTGCCTTCGGCGTACGTCGAGCACGCCCCGCTGGTAGTTGCCGACGCGGACGGCCGGCCGGTGTGCACGACCTGGCGCGTCGTGGACGGGGTCGTGCACGCACAACCCGACGGGCTCGGGGCGGCGCTGGCGTGGGCGGCCGGCCGCTGGGCGGACCGCTGGGCGCTGGCCGCGGTGCTGCGCGACCCCGCCGCGTTGGGCGACCTGCTCGACGACGCAGACCTGGACGGGTAGCGGTCTCGGGCCCCGGATCGGACCAGCCTGCCTCCGGTGCCTGTCCCGGGGACCGACCGCAGCCGGCTCAGTCGTAATGCCTGATCAGCCGGACGTTGAGCGCGACCATGACTGCCCCGAGGCCGGCGACGACGGCGAAGCCGGGCAGGATGTGCGACCAGGCAAGGTCGTCGAGGATGAGCGAGCGCAGCGCCTCCATCACGTACGTCACCGGGTTGAACGTCGCCGCGACCTCCATCGGCCGGGTGAGCAGGTCGCGCGGGACGAAGTTCGGAGTGAGGAACAGCAGCGGGAAGAAGACGAGCCCGCCGGAGTTCGTCGCGGCAGCGCTGCGTGTCTTCAGCGCGATGAGCTGCATGAAGCCTGTGAAGACGACCGACCACATCGCAGTGAGGCCGATCAGCAGCACGAAGCCGAGCGGACCGCTGGCCAGGGAGATGCCGAACGGCAGGGCGAGCAGCAGGAGCGCGGTCGCGATGGCGGTCCCCTTCACCGCCTCGGCGACCAGTCGGCCGAGCACGATGGCGGTCCGGGAGACAGGCGCCGCCCGCAGCTTGTCGAAGTAGCCGCCCTCGATGTCCTCGACCAGGAACAGCGCCGCGCTGCCGAACGAGGCGGCGAGCAGCAGTGAGCTGGGCAGCTGGAAGGCGGCGTAGCTCTGCCCTTTGAGGAACGACGTCGACGCCGACGGGAAGATCTTGCCAGCCTGGCCCACGTTGACCACGAGGAAGAACAGCGGGATGAACAGCGTCGGGAAAAGCGCCTCCGGGGTCCGCCAGACCTCTCGCAGCGCGCGTTGCCCGAGCGCCCAGGTGTGCGTCATGCCGACACCTCCTGCACCTCACCGGCGACGCGGTCGCGGTTGCGTCCCGTCGCGTCAAGGAACACGTCGTCCAGCGTGGGGTCGCTCGTCATCGCCCGACGCTGCCGCAGCTCCGCCTTGAGCTGCGCGGGCGTGCCCTCGCGCACGATCCGCCCGTCGTCGATGATGGCCATTCGGTCGCAGAGCTGGTCCGCTTCCTCCAGGTACTGCGTCGTAAGGAAGACCGTGGTGCCGCGCCCGTTGATCCGGCGGAGCTCGTCCCAGACGGTCAGGCGGCTGGCGGGGTCGAGGCCGGTCGTCGGCTCGTCCAGGAACAGCACCTCCGGCTCGTGGACCAGTGCCGACGCGAGGTCGAGGCGGCGTTTCATGCCGCCGGAGTAGCCCTTGATGCGTCGGTCCGCCGCCGCTCCGAGGTCGAGCAGCTCCAGCAGCTGCTGCGCCCGCGCCGACGCCTCTCGCGGGGAGAAGCCGAACAGCCGGCCCTGCAGCACCAGCAGCTCACGCCCCGTCTGCCGTGGGTCGAGCCCGACCTCCTGGAGGGCGACTCCCATCCGCCGGCGGGCGGTGTCGGGATCGGCGGCCACGTCGACCCCTGCGACGCGCGCGGTGCCCGACGTGATCGACAGCAACGTCGTGAGCATCCGGACCGTTGTCGACTTCCCGGCGCCGTTGGGTCCGAGGAAGCCGAACACCTCTCCCGCCTCGACGCGCAGGTCCACGCCGCGCGGACGGCCTCCACCACCCCCGCACGCCCGCGGTAGCGCTTGACCAGTCCCTCGGTGTGGACGGCTGGCGGCGTTCTGCCAGCGCTCCGCCGCTGCTCACCGACACCGAGCACGTCGTGCATGCGG
>JBPCOX010000098.1:0-2533 GCA_050999825.1 Mycobacteriales bacterium | reverse complement strand
GGTGCGCGACCTCGCCGCTCGGTGTCGGCTCGTGCTGGTCGAGGGGGCCGGCGGGCTGCTGGTGCGCTACGACGAGGACGGCCACACGCTGGCCGACCTGGCGGCTCGCCTTCGAGCGCCCGTGCTCATGGTCAGCGCCGCCGGTCTCGGCGCGCTGAACGCCGCCGCACTCACCCTCGAGGTGTTGGCGCACCGTGGACTCCAGCTGGCCGGTGTGGTGATCGGCGCCTGGCCGGACCAGCCCGACCTGGCCGCGCGCAGCAACGTCCGCGACCTGGAGACGCTGGCGGCGCGACCCCTCGGCGGCGTACTGCCTGACGGAGCCGGCCAGCTGCGGCCGGCGGAGTTCCTGGCGCTGGCGCGGGCCGGGCTGGGGCCGGCGTACGGCGGTCGCTTCGATCCGGCAGACTTCCGGCGCGCCACCGACCCGGCCCCGAGAGGTACCGCGTGACCGACATCCTCGCCACCGCCCGCGACCGAGTCCTGACCGGCGGCCAGGGCGTCGACGAGGCACAGGCCCTGGCGTGCCTGCGACTGCCGGACGAGCGGCTGCCCGAGCTGCTGGAGCTCGCACACGAGGTCCGGATGCGCTGGTGCGGACCGGAGGTGGAGGTCGAGGGCATCGTCAGCATCAAGACCGGCGGCTGCCCCGAGGACTGCCACTTCTGCTCCCAGTCCGGAGTCTTCGCCTCGCCGGTGCGCGCGGCGAGGCTGGACATCCCCGCGCTGGTCCGAGCGGCCGAGCAGACCGCGGCCACCGGCGCGACCGAGTTCTGCATCGTCGCGGCGGTGCGCGGGCCGGACCGGCGCCTGATGGACCAGGTAGGGGTCGCGGTGGCCGCGGTCCGCGCGACCGTGGACATCAACATCGCCTGCTCGCTCGGCATGCTCACGCAGGAGCAGGTGGGCGAGCTCGCCGGCATCGGCGTCCACCGCTACAACCACAACCTGGAGACCGCGCGCTCCTACTTCGCCTCCGTCGTCACCACGCACACCTTCGAGGAGCGCTGGGAGACCTGCCGCCTGGTCCGGGCCGCAGGCATGGAGCTGTGCTGCGGCGGCATCCTCGGCATGGGCGAGACGCTCGAGCAGCGGGCCGAGCTCGCGTCCCAGCTCGCCGAGCTCGGGCCGGACGAGGTGCCGCTGAACTTCCTCAACCCCAGACCAGGTACGCCGTTCGGCGACCGTCCGATCCTCGGCGCCGGCGAGGCGCTGCGGGCGGTGGCCACCTTCCGGCTGGCGCTCCCCCGCACCATCCTGCGCTACGCCGGCGGCCGCGAGATCACGCTCGGTGCCCTGGCCGCGGACGGTCTGCTGGGCGGGATCAACGCGGTGATCGTCGGCAACTACCTCACCACGCTGGGCCGCCCCGCCGAAGATGACCTGGCCATGCTCGCCGGGCTCTCCATGCCGGTGAAGGCCCTCTCGGCCACCTTGTAGCGCTCACCAGTTCCGCGCAGTTACTCCGGTCAGCCCGGTCCGGACCGGCGCACCGGGCACACTGATCTCATGATGGGCACCGGCGCGCAGGTGCGGCGGCTGGTGGCCGGCGGGTGCCTGCTCGCGGTGCTCGCCGGCTGCGCGTCGACCTCCGCCGCGGCGCGGCGAGGGAGCGGCTCCAGCGCGCCGCCCAGCCCCACGTCGGCCGCCGCCACGACCGCGTCGACCAGCCCCAGTCCCAAGCCGCACCCGGGCTACGTCTTCCTCGACCAGGACGCCTCCGATCGAGTCACCCGCTGGGACCCCTGCGCGGTGCTGCACTACGTCGTCGATCCCAAGGGCTCACCACCCGGCGGCATGGACGACATCCGCGCCGCGGTCGGCCAGGTCGCTGAGGCCACCGGCATCCGGTTCGCGTTCGACGGCTATGTCCGGGAGCGGCCCTCGCTGCGCCGCGCCGAGCTCGGCCGTGAGCCGCCGCGACCCGGGCGCAACCCGTTCAAGTCGGTGCTGGTCGGCTGGTACTCACGGGGCGAGGCACCGGCGGGCACCGAGGACGACGTCATCGGCTACGCCGCTCCGCTGTACGAGTTCAACGGCACCCAGCGGGTCTACGTCAGCGGCCTGGTCGGCATCCGCCGCGACGCCGACCTGCCGCCCGGCTTCGACGGCAACCAGTCGGTCGGTGGCGTTCTCCTGCACGAGCTGGGTCACCTGATGGGCCTCGCCCACTCCATCGACGACGGCCAGATCATGTACTACCAGTCCGGCCACCTGTCCGGTCCGGCGCGCTACCGCTCCGGTGACCTCGCCGGCCTGCGCGAGCTGGGCCGCTCCAGGGGCTGCCTGGACACCCCACTGTGGGAGCGCAACCGCTGACCTGACGCGGTCGGCGAGGATGCCGGCATGACCTCTGTGACACCAGTAGTCGTGCGGCTGGCGCGGCCGGAGGAGTGCGCCGCGATCGGCGAGCTGACCGTCGCCGCCTACGTCGCCGACGGGCTCGCCGGCCCGTCGTACGCCGAGCGGCTGCGCGACGCCGCGGGCCGGGCCGCCGACGGCGCGCTGCTGGTCGCAACCGGATCGAGCCAGG
>JBPCOX010000086.1:0-5521 GCA_050999825.1 Mycobacteriales bacterium | reverse complement strand
GAGGTCGGCGCGCGGGCGGAAGTCGGCCGGCCGCGGGACGAGGCGTGGGCGGCGGCGGTCCGCCAGGTGCGGCGTGGCCTCGCTCTCGCGGTCGACTACAGCCACGGACGACTGGAGCGGGCGGCGGGTGACCATGCCGCCGGCACGCTCGTCGGGTACGCCGATGGGCGGGTACGGCGCCCGGTCCCGGACGGCAGCTGCGACATCACCGCGCACGTCGCCCTGGACGCGTGCGCCGCCGCGGGAGCCGCCGCGGGTGCCACCGAGACGCTCCTCACCGACCAGCGGCTGGCGCTGCCGGCTCTCGGTGTGCACGCCGACTCCGCTCCGATCGAGCTGGCCCGCAGCGATCCGATGGCCTACCTGGCCGCGCTCTCGGCCACCGGCGCGGTGGCCGAGCTGACCGCCGCTCGTGGGCTGGGCGGCTTCGGCTGGCTGGTCCAGGGAGTTGGCATCCCGTTACCGGCGGCGCTAAGTGCGGCCATAGGGTGATCGCCCCAGGAGGTGGAACGTGGCGGCGATCGTCGTCGAGGGACTGCGCAAGAGCTATGGGGCCGTCGAGGCCGTTGCCGGCGTGGACTTCAGCGTGGCGCCGGGCGAGGTCTTCGCCCTGCTGGGACCCAACGGGGCCGGCAAGACCACCGTGCTGGAGGTGCTCGAGGGGTTCCGCCGGCGTACCGCCGGCACGGTCGAGGTGCTGGGCATGGACCCCGCGAACGGCGGCCGAGCGCTGCGCGAACGCGTCGGCGTCGTGCTGCAGGAGACGGCGGTCGAGCCCTACCTCACGGTGCGGGAGGTGCTGACCCGCAACGCCGGCTACTACCCGCACCCCCGCCCGGTGGACGAGGTGGTCTCCCTGGCCGGCCTGCAGGAGAAGGCCGACGCGCGGGTGCAGACGCTCTCGGGCGGCCAGCAGCGCCGCCTCGACGTGGCGCTCGGCATCGTGGGCGACCCGGAGCTGGTCTTCCTCGACGAGCCGACCACCGGCTTCGACCCGTCGGCCCGTCGAGAGGCGTGGGAGCTGGTACGCCGGCTCACCGACGGCGGCACCACGATCGTGCTGACCACCCACTACATGGACGAGGCGCAGGCGCTCGCCGACCGGGTCGCGGTGCTGGCCAGCGGCCGGATCGTCGCCGAGGGGACGCCGGACTCGATCGGGGGCCGCAACCACGCCGCCATCCGCGTGCGCTTCCGGCTGCCAGCCGGCGTACGCCGTGAGGAGCTGCCGGTGCCGGCCGACACGCATGGCGAGCGGGTCGAGATCCGGACCGAGGACGAGCTGCGGGTGCTGCACACGCTGACCGGCTGGGCGCTCGACCGCGGCACCCCCCTGGAGGGGCTGACCGTCGATCGACCAACACTCGAGGACGTCTACCTGTCACTGACCGGCACCGCTGCCACCAACGCTACGGCGGCCGCCGCATCGACCGGGGCCTCGGCATGAGCGTCGCGAGCCTCGCACTGCACCAGGTGCGCTACGAGCAGAAGAGCTACTGGCGCAACCCCGCCGCCGCGTTCTTCACCTTCGTCTTCCCTATCATGTTCCTGGTGATCTTCGCCTCGCTCAACTCAGGCGAGCGGATCGACTTCCTCGGCGGCTTGAAGTACAACCAGTACTACACCCCCGGGATCATCGCCTTCGGGGTGATCAGCGCCTGCTACACCAACCTCGCGATGACCCTCTCGGTGCGCCGGGATGAGGGGATCCTCAAGCGGCTGCGAGGCACGCCGCTGCCCGCCGCCTCGATGTTCGGCGGCCTGCTCGGCAGCGCGGCGATCATCTCGGTTGTCCTCGTGGCGCTCGTCACCGCGATCGGGATCGCCTTCTACGGCGTCACCTTTCCCGGCCACTACCTCGCGCTGGCCGCAGCGCTGCTCCTCGGGGCGGCGTGTTTCTGCGCCATCGGGGTGGCGGTGTCGTCACTGATCCCCAACGCCGACGCGGCGCCGGCCGTCGTCAACGCACTGCTCTTCCCGCTGCTCTTCGTCTCCGGTGTCTTCTTCCCGGTCGACCCCGGCTCGCTGCTCGCGAAGATCGCCGACTACTTCCCGATCCGGCACTTCGTCAACTCGGTCTTCACCGCCTTCGATCCCCGGCTGCCGCACGGCCCGACCTCCGGCTTCGCCGGCCGTGACCTGCTCATCGTGGGGCTGTGGGCGGTGGCGGCGACGGTCTTCGCCGTCCGCCGGTTCCGGTGGGAGCCGGGTCGACGCTAGGCCCCGCAGTCGGCCCGCCGGCCCAGCTTCGCGAGCACCTTGGCGCGGATGCCGGTGTGGGTCACACCGTGCTCGGCCAACAGGGCCGCGACCGGAGCCACGTCGGCCTGAACCAGCGCGAGGAGCAGGTGCTCGGTGCCGATGTAGCGGTGATGAAGATCGACGGCCTCACGCAGCGAGAGCTCGAGGACGCGCTTGGCCTCGGCGGTGAACGGCGCAGCGCCGGCGGCACGCCGGCTCCCGATGGCGGGGCGACGGCGGTCGAGCGCGCCGGGACCGAAGGCCTCCTCCGTCCGGCGGCGGACCTCGTCCAGGTCGATCCCGAGCGACGCGAGCCGCTCGGCGTCGAAGCGACCAGCCCGCAGGCGGGGGTCGGTCCGCACCGCCTCGGCCCGCAAGCCGTGCTCTCGCAGCAGCTGACCGCCGACGCCGCCGTCCTCCGTCAGCAGTCCGAGCAGGAGATGCTCAGGGCCGAGCCGGCCGTGCCCGCCGGCGACGCTTTCCTCGACGGCCAGCCCGACCACGGTCCGGGCCCGCTTGGTGAACCGCTCGAACACCGCTACCTCACCTTCCCGAGCAACCGTCGGCTGCCGCCGTACTTCTTGTGCACCGCCTGCTTGCTCACGCCCAGCACGGTGGCGATCTCCTGCCAGGACCAGCCGGCGTCCCGAGCGCTGAGCACCTGGAGCTCCTCCAGGGACTCGAGCAGGGTGGCCAGTGCGGCCACCGCCGCCAGTCCGACCGCCGGGTCCCGGCTGGAGGCCTCTCCTGCCAGCACCGTCGCCTTCGCCATGCGCGTCAATTTAGATTGACCAGCAACCAATTGTCAACCCCGGTTGACGGACGGGTCGTGCCAGCATGAACGTCGTGACGGAGCGCACGCTCGGTGTGGGGATCGGGGCCGGCGAGCTGGCGACGGCCGACATGGTGCTCAACATCGGGCCGCAGCACCCTTCGACCCACGGCGTGCTCCGCCTCGCCCTGACCCTCGACGGCGAGCGGGTCGTGCGCGCCGACCCCGTCATCGGCTACATGCACCGGGGCGCGGAGAAGCTCTTCGAGGCCCGCGACTACCGGCAGATTCTCGTGCTGGCCAACCGGCACGACTGGCTCTCGGCGTTCGCCAACGAGCTGGGCGTGGTGCTGGCGGTGGAGCGGATGATGGGCCTCGAGGTGCCACCGCGGGCGGTGTGGGCCCGGATGCTGCTCGCGGAGCTCAACCGGGTGCTCAACCACCTGATGTTTCTCGGCAGCTACCCGATCGAGATGGGCGCGATCACGCCGATCTTCTACGCCTTCCGGGAGCGAGAGGCGATCCAGGCCGTCATGGAGGAGGTCTCCGGCGGCCGGATGCACTACATGTTCAACCGCGTCGGCGGGCTCAAGGAGGACCTGCCGGCCGGCTGGAAGGACCGGGCCCGCACGGCGATCCGGTTGGTACGCCGGCGGCTCGCGGACCTCGAGGGCCTCATCATGGGGAACGAGATCTTCCGGGCTCGGACCAGGGGTGTCGGCGTACTGCCCGTCGAGACCGCCCAGCAGTACGGCGTGAGCGGGCCGGTCGCCCGCGCGTCCGGGCTCGACTTCGACCTGCGCCGTGACGAGCCCTACCTGGAGTACGGCTCCCTCGGCGTACGGGTCGTCACCCGCTCCGAGGGCGACTGCCTGGCCCGCTTCGAGTGCCTGCTCGAGCAGGTGTGGGTCTCCCTCGACCTTGCGGAGACCTGCCTCGACCGGCTGCCGGCCGGACCCGTCAACGTCCGGCTGCCCAAGGTCGTGCGGGCGCCCGAAGGGGCGACGTACGCCTGGACCGAGAACCCGCTCGGGATCAACGGCTACTACCTGGTCTCGCGCGGGGAGAAGACGCCGTGGCGGCTCAAGCTGCGCTCCGCGTCGTTCAACAACGTCCAGGTGCTCTCCGAGCTGCTGCCCGGCACGCTGGTGGCCGACATGGTGGCGATCCTCGGCTCGATGTTCTTCGTGGTGGGCGACGTCGACAAGTAGCGGCGGCCCCCCTCACCCACCCGCCATGTGACGATCAACGCGGGTCTCCTATGCACCCAAAGGCGGCAGGTGCTGCGATGATCAGCAAGCCAGCCGGGCCAGCGCCTGTCGGATCTGTGCCACCACGTAGGCCGGTCGATCCCGGATGTCGACCGGCGTGTACCGCAGGACCTGGAGCCCGAGCCCGAGCACCAGCTCGTTCTGCCGCCGTCGGTCCGCCAGGAAAGCCGTGCTGTCGCGATGGGCCGACCAACCGTCGACCTCAACCACCAGCCCTGGCCAGTACAGGTCAGGTCGGAACTGGCGCCCGGACGGCGCAAGCAGTGTCGGACGCGTCGAGGCTGGAAGGCCGGCGGCCCGGCACAGCGCAACCAACCGGCGCTCCCAGACCGAGTCCGCACCGTCACCGACGACAGCGAGCACCCGGCGCATTCGGGCCGAACCCGAGCGTCCCCGCCCCATGGTGGTTCTGATGCCCGCTTCGTCACACCGTTTACGCCGCAGCGTCTCTTGCACCAGCGCCAGCATCGCCGCCTCGGCGACCGTGGTCGCGCAGTTCAGGAGTACGTCGGGTACGCCGAGCACCGGCAGACCGCCTCGGACGAACGTTGCCCGGGGTAGCCGCCGGCGGCGGTGCAGCCGGGCGAGAGGACGGCGAACCAGATCCCGGCCCTCGGGAACCACGATGTCGATCCCGCGTAACGCTGGGAGCGGTTCCAGCTCCCACAGGCCGGCCGCCGCCAGCCCGGTGAACCACATCGGTGGGCCGATGGACAGCCAGCACGCCCAGAGCCGGGCCATGGCAGATCCGGGGAGCCCGGCCACGGCGTACACATCGGGCCCGACTCGCACCCAGTCGCCGCGCCGCACCCTTCGACGGACCTGGGCGACCGACATTCCTGCGCCGAGCGCCTGGTTCCGGGAGAAGACGCCGTACTGCCTTCGCGCGACCCGGGCGAGGTTCGGCGGCATCGGCAAACGCTCGCAGGCTCCGGCGTCACCCAGCGCGCGCCGTCCACAGCCCCCGGATACGCCGACCCCCGCACTTCGTGATCATTGCGGGCCCGTACGGGGCACCGTGACCGGGACGCCGCGATGATCACCTTGGGGGCGGGCGGTGGATGAGGACGCGCCAGCTCTTCGGTCGCGGGCGGCGAGCTGCCGGGGCCACGGCGAGCACGGCGACCGTGGTACCGGCCAAGGCGCGCGGCAGCCAGCGGTCGGGCGCGACGGTGCCGGGACGGGGACCGGGCCATCCGAGGAGGCTGACGACGTGCCAGGCTGGGGTCGTGTCCCT
>JBPCOX010000295.1:0-3260 GCA_050999825.1 Mycobacteriales bacterium | reverse complement strand
CCGTCGCGGTAGAAGCCGGTCAGCGGATCGGTTCCGCAAGGCTCCAACTCGCCGCCGAGCACATTCCGATCACCGTCCATGGCCACAGCCTGGCATGAGCGAGCGCTGTCCAGGGATCCGCTCGCGGTGGCGGAGGCGGAGGCGGGGTCGAACCCGCCCGACCGAGATCCTCGGCCGCACAGGTCTTGAGATCAGTGTGGGCGGTAGACATCGCGCCGGTGCCTGACCTCCAGGACCGGAACGGTATGCCGGCTGTCGTCGACGCGGTAGAGGATGCGGTAGGTCCCTCGGCGGGCGCTCAGCAGGACCGCCGACGGCCGACCGTGGACGGTCAGCGTGACCCGCTCGTGCTGGCGGCTGACCCGGCTGACGAACTCCGACAGCAGGCCTTCACCGTCGCCAACGGCACAATCGTCATAGTCATGACCATGCCGGAGCACGACGTCCACCCTGCGTGGGACGCAGCCGCACATGCCCCGAACCGCGCGGTTCCGCCGGACGTGCGCGGTTCTCCCCGCTCAGCGCGGCAACCGGTAGCTGGAAGTCGTCCGTCAGCCGTCCGGGGTCACTTCGGTGCGGGACGTCCCAGCATCTTCATCGACAGCGGCGTCCCGCGGTCCTGCGGCGCAGACGTAGGGTCGGGCGGTGACGACCACGGCGACGTCGTACCGGCTGACCCAGTACGCGAGCGGTGGCGGGTGCGCCTGCAAGATCCCGCCCGGTGAGCTCGAGCAGGTCGTCGCCGGACTGCTCGGCGATCGGGCCGGCGGCGAGGGTGAGCTCCTCGTCGGCCTGGACGACGGCGACGACGCGGCCGCGGTCCGCATCGATGACCGTACGGCGGTGATCTCGACCGTCGACTTCTTCACCCCGGTCGTCGACGAACCGTACGACTGGGGCCGGATCGCCGCCGCGAACGCGCTCTCCGACGTCTACGCGATGGGCGGGCGGCCGCTGCTGGCGGTCAACCTGCTCTGCTGGCCGCGCGACGTGTTGCCGCTCGAGCTCGCGGCAGAGGTGCTCCGCGGTGGGCTCGACATTGCGCGAAAAGCGGGCTGCCACGTCGCCGGCGGTCACAGCGTGGTCGACCCCGAGCCGAAGTACGGCATGGCGGTTACCGGACTAGGCGACCCGGAGCGGCTGCTGCGCATCGACGCCGGCCGGCCCGGCATACCGCTCTCGCTCACCAAGCCACTCGGCATCGGCGTACTGAACAGCCGGCACAAGGCCACCGGCGAGGTCTTCGCCCAGGCGGTCGAAGCGATGACCGGGCTGAACCGGGCGGCGAGCGAAGCCGCCCTCGAAGCGGGCGTCACGTGCGCCACTGACGTCACCGGCTTCGGGCTGCTCGGCCACCTCTACAAGCTGGCCCGCGCCGGTCACGTCACCGCCGTGATCGACGCGGCGGCGGTGCCCTACCTCGACGGCGCCTGGGAAGCCGCCCGCGCCGGCTATGTCAGCGGCGGCACCCGGCGCAACCTCGCGTGGGTGGACCCCCACACCGACTGGAGCACTCGCATCGAAGAGCCGGAGCGGCTGCTGCTGGCCGACGCGCAGACCTCCGGCGGCCTGCTGGTGGCCGGCGAGGTGCCCGGCGCGCCGGTCATCGGCGAGTTGGTCGCGGCCGGCCCACACCCTCTCGTCGTGCGCTGACGGCGGGTCACGAGGAGCGGACGCGAGAGGGGGCCACCGGCGTCCATGACCGTCAGCTCACCGGTTCACCGCCCGTACGACGAACAGCCCAGTTAGCGCGATCACCACCGCGAGCAGCACGAAGACACCACCGAAGACGACGAGGAACGTGTTGAGGCAGCCACCGGAAAGGATCCCCTCCAGTCGCGCGTTCGTCGGGTCGGCCGGGTCGTAGAGCACGTCCACCTGCTGCCCCCGGCGCACCGCAGCAGGTGAGCTGCCCTGCGGCGAGCGGAAGTCGACCACGCGGCCGTCCGGCGTCGAGAAGCGGACGACCGGGAAGTAGACCAAGTTCGTGCTGCGTCGCGGGCCGGCCACGTCGAGCACCAGGTCGAGCACGACGCCGGAAGCGCGCGCCGCCGTACGCCGGAAGCGTCGCAGCGAGGCGGCGGACCGCAGACCCAGGATCACGAACATCGAGCCCACGACCGCAAAGATCACCGGTACGCCGACAAAGACCGGCGGCAGGTCCACCCCGTTCAGCTGACCCGGACCTCCCGCCCCCGACCCCAGAGCAGCCTGTGGTCGCCGCCGAACGATATCGGCGGCCGGGCCGCGTCCGCCGTCAGGCGCCGGGCGGCAGCTCGACGACCCGCAGGCCCGGTGCGTAGGCGGAGACGGCGCCCGCCAGCCGGGTCTGGTCGAGGGTCGATCCCCGGAGCGGCCGGGTGACCAGCGGTCCGGTACCGCCCGGCTCACGGACGATGCCTCGTACGCCAGCAGGTAACGGGGCGCCCGGCCGCAGCCGGACGCCGACCTCGCCGACGTTCGTTGCGAGGTCCTCCGGGGCGGACATCCGCGGCGCGAGCACGACCACCTCGGCGATCGACCGCCACGGCACCGCCACGAGACGTCGGCTGTACCGGTTGGCCGTCTGGCCCAGGCGAATGCCCTTCGGGCCCACCTCGAGCGCGACCCGCCCGTTGCGGAACTGCACCGCGCGAAGGCCGACGACCAGTACCAGGAACGCCCAGAAGATCCCCGGCGGTCGGTGCCCGCCGATGCGCGGCGAGAGCACCAGCCATCCGACCAGCACGGCCGGGCCGAGCAGCTCCGGCACGATGGTCCTGGCCGTGATCGGCCAGCGGAGGACGTACGGCTCGGCACCGGTCGCGCCTGCGGGCGTCGTCACCGAGGTACCGGCCCCGGGTCACCCGGAATAGCGTTCACCCGACCGGACCTCCGTGAACCCGCTTCCTCGGCACTGCACCGAAGCAGCTCTCCGGTCTGCCTTCCGGCGATGTTTCCACAGCGCCGGAACTCCGCCCGCTGCCGGAGTGCCACACTGATCCAACGATGAGAGGGCGTGCGCGGTGACCGAGGTGCTGGCCAAGGCTCCTGGCCCATGGACCTTGGCCGACCTTGCGACAACGCCCGACGACGGGCAGCGATACGAGATCGTCGACGGGAGCCTCCTGGTGTCGCCCCCGCCCACGGTGCTGCATCAAGCCGTTACCGCTCGCATCTCCCGGCTGCTTGCGGCAGCAGCGGGGCCAGAGCTGGAAGTGCTCGAGGGGGTGGGCGTCCAGCTCGCCAACGGCCTGCTCGTGCCGGATGTGGTCGTCGCG
>JBPCOX010000261.1:0-7218 GCA_050999825.1 Mycobacteriales bacterium | reverse complement strand
CCGGGAGCCCGGCCCTCGCAGGTGACGAGCAGCAGCTCGCCGCCGGAGGTGACGCCGGCCAGCGTCCGTGGGTTGCGGCGTACGCCGAAGGCCCAGTAGAAGCCGGGGTCGTCCGGGTGCACGAAGCCCTCTTCGTAGGCCTCGATGTCGGTCCGGCCGCCCTGGACGAGCTGCGGCCCGCCGTTCACGATGCCGAGTCCGGGGGTCAGCGCCAGCGGGCTGCCCTCGGTGCGCAGCTCCTGCCGTACGACGACCCGCATGCCTGGTCGGGCGTGCTGGCGCAGCCAGCGGCCGCCGTCGCCGGTGCCCTGGAGCAAGGCGCCGGCCGCGGGCACCTGACCGCCGCGGCGGAAACGGAGCTGGCGCACGGTGCCGGTAGCGTCCAGCTCCGCCTCGACGCCGTCACCGGCTGGCGCGGACCGGCCGAACTCCCGGCGTACGACGACCAGCTCGCTGGGGTCGGTGCAGGTGACGTCGTGCAACGGTCGTGACGTGGGCCGGTCGCCGCCGACCCCGCCGCAGGCCCGGATCAGCCCCGGGTCGCGGTTGAGCCCGTCGACCTCCCGCAGGGCGCCGTCGGAGGACCGCGCCGACAGCCTGGTCTGCACCTCGGTGATCCGGGCGCCGGCGCCGCCCGGCGTGGGGAGCACCAGGTCGGTGCGGTCGCGCACTGCCTCGCTGACGAGATCCCCACCCACCACCGAGATGCCGGCGAGGTCGCCGGGGGTGCCGTCCGTCGGCTCGACCACGAAGTAGCCGCCGTTGACCGCCGCGAAGGACCCCACCTTCGCGTCCACCGCGGTGACCGTGGCCCGGCCACGCACGATGCCGGTGGCCAGCACCGGCCGGACCGTGCCGGCGAACCGGCGCGGGTCGATCCGCAGCACCCGGACCACCCAGGGGCCGGTCGTCGCGCCGCCGTCCTCGGCGGTGTTCTGCACGCTGCTCGGGAAGCCGGCCTCGAGGAGCTTCGCCGACTCGGCGAGCGCCTCGGCCTGGGTCCCGAACCGCCCGCTGCGTACGACGAACCCGAGCGGACCGCCCTGGCGAGGGTCGTCCGGTGCGCGTTCGTCGATCCGCCGGATGCGGGCAGGGCGGCCGGCCGCCTCGAGCCGGGCTACCAGCTGCTCGGCGCTGCGCCGGTCGGAGAAGAAGCCGAGGGTCAGCGTCCAGAACTGGTCCTTCGCCGGCGTACCGCGCACGATCGTGGTGTAGGTCACGCCGGGGGCGAGCTCGCGGGAGTGCCGGCTCTCCGGCAGGTTGCCGGGACCGAGTGGCAGGCCGTCGGATCGGGCGGCGGGCCCGGCCGGGGCGGCGGCGAGCAGGATGGGGGCGGCGGCGAGTATCGCGCCGATCACACGCGGGCGGGTGGGTAGAGGCACCGGTCGCTCCCTCTCGGCGTAGCGGGACATCGCGTCAGCAGTCTGCGAGCCCGGCGCCGGGAGGAGGTGAACGCCGGAGGAAGTCGGCCGGAACAGTGGGCCGGAAGCCTCAGCGGGTGACGACGAAGTCCGCGGGCTCGCGCGGCGGTCGATCCGGCGGTGGTTCCACCGGGTGCCCGACCGCAACCGCGCCCATCGGGTCCCAGTCGGCCCGCAGGTCGAGCTCGCGGCGTACGACGTCGCGGCAGAACATCGTGCTCGACACCCAGCAGGAACCCAGCCCCTCCGCCGCGAGCGCTACCAGCAGGTTCTCGACCGCGGCCCCGGCCGAGACGAGGAACATCTCGCGCTCCGCCGCCGCCCGCCGCCGGTCCGGGTAGGCGTGTGCACCGTCGCCGAGCAGGCACGGAACGACGAGGTACGGCGCGTTGCGCAGGACGTCGCCGCGCCGCAGGCGGCGTCCGACGGAGGTCTCGTCGAAGCCGTCGCCGCGCAGGTCTGCCGCCCAGGCGTCGGCCATCGCGTCGAGCAACCGCCTCCGCGGCTCGGCGTCCTCCATCAGCACGAACCGCCACGGCGTGGTGTGGTGCGGCGCCGGCGCGGTGATGGCGGCGGCGACGGCCCGGCGGACGGCGGCCGGGTCGACCGGCTCGGAGGTGAAGGACCGGATGGTGCGCCGCGCCGCCACCGCCTCCCGGCGGCCGAGCGCGTGCGCCTCCGCCGTGCCGAGCCGGAAGAGGTCCTCGGCGGCCGGTCGCAGCAGCGCGTCGACCCCGCGTCCGTCGTCGGGCGCGGCCCGGAAGCCGCGGACCACCGCCACCGGTACGCCGGCCAGCTTGCCCTTGACGAGCTCGGCGGCGGCGGCGAGGGCGTCGGCGTCGGCCATCTCGGTCATCACCAGCTCGTTGCCGTGCTGGTCGAGCCGGCCTCGGTAGTTCCGCAACGCCGCCATGCCAGCCACGCCTACGGCGCCGTCCACCAGCCCGCGCCGCCAGGGCCGGCCGAAGGTGTCCGAGACGATCACGGCGACGGTCACCCCGAGTCGTTGCTTCAGCCCGTCCTGCAGCCCCCGAGCCGAGGCGTCCGGGTCCAGCGGCAGCAGTACGAGCTCGTCGAGCCGCGCGTTGGACGCGTCGACCCCGGCCGCGGCGAGGACGAAGCCGTGTGCGGTCTGCACTATCCGCGTCGGACCCCGCTCGGCGACGACGCGGACCGTCTCGGCCTCGACTGCCGCCGAGCGGGCCGCCTCGCGACCCGCCGGGTCCGGCGGGGAGGCCACCAGCCGGCCCTCCGCCTTGCTGACCACCTTTGAGGTCACCACCACGACATCGCCCTCGGCCAGGTCCGGCTCGGCGGTGGCCACCAGCGCAGCCAGGTCGTCCTCCGGCCGGATCTCCGGCAGGCCCTCGACGCCCCAGATCTCGAGCCTCACCGGCGTACCGCCTCGGCCAGCGCCAGCGCCTCCCGGGCGATCGCGGTGGTGGCGTCGAGGTCGATCATCAGCAGCGGTACGGCGCGCGCCGGGAGGCCGTCGGCGGACAGCGTGTCGGCGGCATCCGCGTCGGCGGTATCGACCAGCCAGCCGTCCAGCAGCCCGTCGGCCGAGCGGGCCCCGTAGTGCCGGGCAACCGCCTCGGCCGACGTCTCCACCCGAATCGCTGCGAGCACCTTGTCGGCCATCCCGCGGACAGCTGCGCCGCCGACGATCGGCGAGACGCCGACGACGGGCGCGGGTGTCGCGCGCAGGGCATCGCGGATCCCGGGCACCGCCAGCACCAGGCCGATGCTGACCACCGGGTTGGACGGCGGCAGCAGCACGAGGTCTGCCCCGGCGACCGCCGCCAGCACGCCCGGCGCCGGCTTGGCGTCGGCGGCGCCGACCGGCACCACCTCGAGCGCCGCCGGCGCGGCGCGCATCCGCACCCAGTACTCCTGGAAGTGCACCGCCCGCCGGCCCAGCCCGTCCTCGATGACCACGTGGGTCTCGACCCGGTCGTCGGTCATCGGCAGCAGCCGTACGCCGGGTCGCCAACGCGCGCACAGCGCCGCCGTCACCTCCGACAGCGGGTAGCCGGCGTCGAGCATCTGCGTCCGCACCAGGTGGGTGGCCAGGTCGCGGTCGCCGAGGCCGAACCACGTCGGCCCCGCGTCGTACGCCGCCAGCTCCTCCTTCACCACGAAGCTCTCGCCGGCCCGACCCCAGCCCTGGCCCTCGTCGATGCCGCCGCCGAGGGTGTACATCACCGTGTCGAGGTCGGGGCAGATCCGCAGCCCGAACAGAGTGATGTCGTCGCCGGTGTTGCCGATCACGGTGATCTCGGCGTCGGCGGGCAGCGCTGCCTTGAGCCCGCGCAGGAACCGGGCGGCCCCGATGCCGCCGGCGGGTACCACCACGCGGACCGGCATGCGGCGATGCTGTCAGAGAGCCTCCCGGTGACAGGCTGATGGCGCCGTGGTGGGCCGGCGCCGGTGTGGCAGTCCGCTGGTGGGTCAGATGCCGCAGCGGTGCAGCCAGTCCTGGGTCAGCGCCCGTAGCAGGCCGGGCTGCTCGAAGGGCAGGTAGTGCCCGGCGGCGTCGACCACGGAATAGGACCCACGCGGGTAGTTGCGCATGGAGCGGAACTGGTCTGCGTAGCCCACGATCCGGTCGTGGCGACCGGTGACGACCGTGACCGGACCGCCGAAGGCGACGTTCGCGTCCTCGTCCTCGAGTGCATAGCCGCGGCCGGCGGACAACTGGTCCTGGTATTGCTCGTCGCCCGGGCCACCGGCTTCCAGTGCCTGGAGCACCGTCGCGACGACGGCGGCCGTGCGGTGGCCGAGGGCAAGGTCGAGGTGGGCCCGTAGCTGGGGAGGGCAGGCATCCAGCCAGCTCGGTGCCGCTGTCGGCGGCTCCTCGGGAGGCAGATCCCGGCCTGCCGATCCAACCCGGGCGCCGGGGCAGACGAGCAGCAGCCCGCGGGCGAGATCCGGCCGTTGCCGGCCGATGGCAGCGGCCAGGTAGGCGCCGTACGAGGAGCCGGCGAGCAAGGCCGGCCCGCCGAGGTGACGCTCCAGCCAGGAGCACACGATGGCCAGCACCGTGCGCGAATCGGCTGGACCCTCGGGTGCGGAGTCTCCGTGACCTGGAAGATCGAGATAGATCTCGCGTAGCCCCGCGCCCGCGAAGGCGGAGCCGAAGGCAGCAGCCGTCATGGCGCGGGTGGCGCCGAACATCGGCAGACACACCACCGGCAAGGCGCTGCCGCCGGGGTCGTCTACGGCCAGATCCACGAGGCGAACCCAACTGGTGGCCGACAGGTGGACCGCAGACAGGCCGCCGCGCCGGACGGTAGCCCATCGGCGGCTCTTCGCTGCCAAGGTGGACCCTTGGGCTCAACGCAGGATGCTCAACCCCGGCGGGCAATGGTGATGATCTCCGGGCTGGTGTCGGTGAGGGGGAGCCGGGTCCAGTCCCCGAACTGCTCCTCGATCACCAGGCCGGCATCGGACAGGAACGTGGATAGTGCATCCGCGTCAAGGAACCGAAGAGTGCTCCAGCTCAACTGTGGGCGGTCCCAGCCGGGACTCGTGAACGTCGCGGTGAAACGGACGACGTCCCCCTCGACCGGCGTCTCGACCTCGTGCGCCATCCGCACCGTGGCGCCGGAGGCGTCGGCAACCTCGACCGCGTTGGCAGGGGTCCAGCGCTCCCAGGCGCGAACCGGCGGGTTGCGGGTTTCGAACGCGAAGCGGCCGTCCTCGGTGAGGGCTGACCGTATCGACGCCAGCGAGGCTCGTAGCTCGTCGTCGGTGACGAACACCTGGAATGCGTGGCCGGTCATGAGGACCAGGTCGAAGTCTCGAGCCCAGGCGACCGACGTGAGGTCACCGAGGATCCACTCGATATCCGATCGCTTCCGCGCCTGGACCAGCATGCCGAGGGCGGGGTCGAGCCCACATAGGCGTCCGGTGTGCCCCGCCTCCCGGGCACCGTGCAGCAACGCACCCGTCCCGCAGCCGACGTCGAGCACGGCCGGCGCCGACATGACAAGGGGAAGGTAGAAGCCGAAGTCTCCCCGTGGCTCCCACGGGCAGAACAGGTCATAGAGCTCGGCGAGTCCCGCATCGGCGAACAGGTGATCGACCACAACACCAGCGTGCCGGGCCCGACCGGATGACCGCGACCGAATAACGGCTCGACGGCGCTGTCTCGTCGTGTCCAGGGTCGGGGAGTACCTGCGCGGCGCTAGGTCTCGCGCTTCACCTTGTCTCGCGCCTCACCTTGTCTCGCGCTTCACCTTGCGCCAGCCGCCGGCGCGGTTGTTGGCGATGATGTGCCTGAACATGGCGGTGAGGGCGGTCGCGTTGATGGGTTCTCCGTTGCGGAATGCGACGGTGCGAGCGGTCTTGTTGTCGTGGCCTGCGGTGATGATCCCGTCGGGATCAGGGACGATGCCGCCGTCGTAGAGAAAGACGTTGACGTGGTCCTTGGCCGCCTACAGGGCGCAGATGTTGCCCTGTAGCACGAAGTACGGACGGTCGGTGAACTTGACGGTCTCGGTGACTTCTGGGTCGGCGGCGAGGGCCAGAGCGCGTATCTCGCGGCAGATCGTCCGCTGCCACTCGGCCAGCGCATCGATGTAGGCGTCAACGCGGGGGTCGGCGCGGTAGCTCACGCGCATCCACACTAGCTCGGCGATGTGGCTGGAGAACCACGCACAGTGCTCCCGGCAGCTCGAGCGCGCCGCGGCCCTCGGCCGACAACGGACCGCGCGAAGGTCCCTGGTCCCGATCACGGGCCGATACAGGTGCAGCGCGTCCTGCCACCTCGTCGGGGCCGGACCGCGGGACGTAGCCTCGGCCGATGCACACCGCAGCGCCGACCCGCAGCGCCCTTCGGCGGGCGCTGCGGCGGGCTCGCGACGGCGTACCGCTGGATGGGGCCGAGGCCACCGTCCTCCTGCACGCCCGTGACACCGACCTCGACGACCTGCTGGCCAGCGCCGGGCGGGTCCGCGACGCGGGCCTGGAGGCAGCCGGCCGGCCGGGTGTCGTGACCTACTCGCGCAAGGTGTTTCTCCCGCTCACGCGCCTGTGCCGGGACCGCTGCCACTACTGCACGTTCGCGACCACCCCGCACCGGGTTCCGGACGCCTATTTGTCGCCGGACGAGGTGCTGGACGTCGCGCGGCGAGGCCAGGCGCTGGGCTGCAAGGAGGCCCTCTTCACGCTCGGGGACCGGCCGGAGGACCGCTGGCCGGCCGCCAGGAGCTGGCTGGAGAGCCGCGGCTACGCGAGCACGCTGGACTACGTCCGCGCGATGGCGATCCGGGTGCTCGAGGAGACCGGGCTGCTGCCACACCTCAACCCCGGCGTCTTGACCTGGACCGACCTCCAGCGGCTGAAGCCGGTGGCGCCTTCGATGGGGATGATGCTCGAGACGACCGCGACCCGGCTCTGGTCGGAGCCGGGCGGCCCGCACTTCGGCTCCCCGGACAAGGAGCCGGCGGTGCGGCTGCGGGTGCTGGAGGACGCCGGCCGTACGACGGTCCCGTTCACCACCGGCATCCTGATCGGCATCGGCGAGACCTCTGCGGAACGGGCCGAGTCACTGTTCGCGATCCGCCGGGTGGCCCGGGCGTACGGCGGCATCCAGGAGGTGATCGTCCAGAACTTCCGGGCCAAGCCGGACACCGCGATGCGCGGCGAGGGCGAGCCGACCATGGAGGAGCTGGCCGCGACGGTGGCGGTGGCCCGGCTCGTCCTGGGGCCGTCGATGCGCATCCAGGCGCCGCCGAACCTGATCGCCATGGAGTACCAGCTGCTGCTGCGCGCCGGCATCGACGACTGGGGT
>JBPCOX010000246.1:0-4837 GCA_050999825.1 Mycobacteriales bacterium | reverse complement strand
GCAGCCGGACCTGCCAGCGGAACTGACGATCACCGCCGACGGCGCCTTCTGGAGCCCGTTTGGGCCGACGGTCCATAGCGGTCAGCTCGACACCGACCTCCTGATCACTCGGACCACCAGCCCGCTGAATACTCCCGCAGACGCCCTGCTCCACCTGGTCAACGGCCGACCGCCGGGCGACGACGCCCGGCTCAATATCCGTTGAGCGTGAACCACCGAGCCCGGTCGGGCTCCTGAAGTGCGGGACTCGTCTCGACATCCAGCCCGGCTGCGGGCGACGGCGGCGGGCTTGCGGCGGCGGGACCGTCGTTCCAGCTGCATCCGGGCGACCGCCCAGCGTGGGAGGTCGGCGTACCCTTTCCGGATGCCGACCGCGGCGTACTGGGGTTCGCTGTTCGGGGTGGCGCTGGCCGGCGGAGCGGCGCGGGTCACGCACGGCGGACCATTGCTGCGCTGCCGGGTGCTTCGGCTGGATCGCCTCGGGCTGGCCGTGGCAGTCGTCGCTCTTCTCGCCCTGGCCCTCCACTGCGCGGCGATGTTCTTCCCGGCCGTGGTGGCCAGCGTGCCCGGCTCGACCGGTGCGGCGCGCGCCGTCCGGGACCTCGGTGTGGTCAGCCAGATCGCCTACTGGGTCCCGGCCGGAATCCTGCTGATTGCGCTGCGCCGGGCATGGCCGCCGCTGTTGGTTGTCGAGGGCGGTGTACTTCTCGCGGTCGGCGTAACGATGTTCTTCGGTTTCAGCCTGCCGGCACATCTGGTGGCCATTGCGGGTTCGGTCGTCGTGACGGTGACTCTGCTGACGACGCTGGGCGGAGAGCCCGGCCGGTCGAACGGCCGGCGCCCGTAGTTCCGCCTGAGCCGCAGCGGCGACCTTCTGCGCTCGGACGTCTCGGAGAGCGTTCTCGATCCGGCGAAGCGTTCAGCGGAACGGCGACCGGGCGCGCGCTGTGACCTCCACCCGCACCGTGCCGCCGGGAAAGGCGTTGGTGAGTGCGGAGACCAGCGCCACGAACGGCAGCTTCTTGTCGTAGGTGAGGGTCACGGTGACCGTCTCGCCGTCGGTGCTGGCCTCCGGGACTTGAAGCGTCGGGTACGTCGACGCCAGCTCCCGGTCGGTGAGGTAGCCGGCGACCGCTGCCCGTACGCCGCCCGCGTCCAGTGGCAGCTCGTCGCCCGCCCTCCCGGCGTAGATGGCGTCCTCGTCCAGCGCCTGCGCGGCCGAGACCGCGGCGCCGTCCGCGACGCTGGAGAGCCCGCGCTGGGCGAGGAAGAAGGCGGAGGCGTCCACCGCCACGACCACCATGGCAGCGGCGATAAGCGTGTAGAACACGATCAGCAGCGAGATGGAGCCGTCCTCGCCGCGCCTTCTCACGGCACCGCCCGGTAGGGGTCGACGACCTCGACGTGGTGCCCGTGCACGCGGATGGACGCAAGCGGCCGGCCGCCCAACGCGTGCGGCACCAGCGGCAGCGACACCGCGTACTCCAGGTCGACGGTCACCGCGGTGCCCGGCGTCAGACACTCGCCGCCGCCGCAAGTGATCCGCAGGGCGCCGTCCGGAAGTGCCAGCCCTTGGTCGCGCATGGCTAGGTCGGCGGCGGCTCTGGCCCGGCCGTCGGCGGTCGCCGCGCCGTCCGCCGTGACATACGCGCGGCCAGCCTCTCGCGTCGCCGCGGTCACCGCGAAGGCGGCCTTCTGCACCGTGAAGGCCGCCACCACGATGTAGGCGAGCGGAACGAGCAGCAGCACGGCGAGGAAGGTGAACTCCACCATCGCCGCGCCACGTTCGCCTTGATCCAGATCCTGTGCACCGCACCAGAGCCGATGGGGAGTCCGGCTGACGGGATCTGGATCACACCGGACGCCGCGGGGGTGAGCCGGCCATCCGGGTGGCAGGCGCCTCACTGTCCCTCCCGCAGGGCGTGCCCGCTGGCCACCAGCGAGCGGGCGGGACCGAGCAGGGCGACCAGTGGCAGCGGCGCGCGGACCGTCACCACGACGATCTCGGTGCCGCCGGCGACCTGCACATCGGCGGACACGTCGCTCGCGAACCGGTCGGACAGCGCCCCCCGGATCAGCTCGCGGGTGTGCGCGGCGCCGTCCTCGGGCACCCGATCGGCGTTCGCGCCGTAACGAGCCCCCTCCGACGCACTGGCGATCAGCACGTTGCGGATGTGCAGGTCGAGACCCAGCTGGAGCAGGGCTAGGAACAGCGCCGTCAGCAGTATCCCGACCAGCACGAACTCGACCGGCGCGGAACCACGCTCTCGGTCACCGGCGTCCCGGTTCATCGGCCGGGTGGCCGATCCGGTCAAGGACCGCTGACGTTGGCCAGCGCGTCGGTGAGGATCTGGCCGAGCCGCGGGCCGGCGATCGCCCACAAGGCCATGACGAGGCCGGCGGTCATGAGGGTGATCAGCACCCACCCGGGGACGTCGCCCCGCTCCCGGTCCGCGTTCACCACTCTGAGGTAGAGCGCCAGCAGCACGTCGTACATCGTGGATCTCCTTCGTGTCGGCCGGGGTCCGCCCGGACGCGGTCAGGGCGAGTTGACGGTGAAGCCGTAGAAGCTCGGGAACAGGGCGAACAGAACGGTCACGGGCAGCACGAGAAAGATCACCGGCACCATCATCGCGATCTCCTTGCGGCCGCCTGACTCGAGCAGCGACCGTCTGCCGGCCTCACGTACGTCGACCGCCTGGGCGCGCAGCACCTCGGCGAGCGGAGTGCCCCGCTCGACCGCGATGGCGACTCCGTCGACGAAACGCGCCAGGGCCGGCAGCGACGTACGGGCCGCGATGCCTTCCAGGGCGGAGACGAGAGTGGCGCCCGACCGCGCCTCGGCGAGCGCCCGCGCCAGCTCACGGGACAGCTCGCCCTGGCTGATCCGGCTGAGCCGCTCGAGCGCGCCGGCCGGACCTTCCCCCGCTGCCACTGCGAGCGCGAGCAGCTCGGCCACGGTTGGGAACTCGGCCATCATCCGTTCCTCCCGCCGGGCCACTTCCCGGGACAGCCAGCGGTCACGGGCGAGTACGCCGACGACTGCGAGAGTCAGGGAGAGCGCGAGCAGCGCGACCGGCGGGGTGTGTGAGCCGCGGGCAAGACTGAGCAGCGCGAACCCCAGACCGGCCAGCAGACCGAAGCCTCCCCAGACGACCTGCTCGGCGCGGAACTCCTCCAGCGTCATGCCTCGGCCGGCCGCGTCGAGGCGGCGCCGGGCGGAAGCGATGCCGCCCAGTGCCCGGTCGAGAAAGCGAGTGAGGTCGCCCAGCGCCGGGCGAAGGATGCGCTCGAGGGTCGGGAACGGCGTGAGCGCCCGCGGCTCCAGCAGCAGCCGTGACGGTCGAGGGGTGTCACGCAGGTAGGGCGCCAAGCGGTCGTCCAGCGTGGGTCGGCGCAG
This sequence comes from Mycobacteriales bacterium, assembly GCA_050999825.1. Classification (GTDB taxonomy): domain Bacteria; phylum Actinomycetota; class Actinomycetes; order JALYNC01; family JALYNC01; genus JBPCOB01. The sequence goes on along the minus strand of JBPCOX010000246.1, from coordinate 1,437 downwards.
CCAGGGCAGCCCGTTCACCGCGAGCCACGCGCCGGCACCGCCTAGCGCGCCGAGCGCGACACCGGTCGACGCGCTCATCTGAGCACCCGCTGCTCGGCCGGCAGCCGGGCGATGCGCTTCATCATCCGGTAGGCCACGACGGACAGGCCGCCCCCGATCAGCAGCACGAGGCCACCGGTGGCCGTGTTGTAGGCGCGGACCGCCTCCGGCCGCAGCGCCAGCAGCGCCAGCAGCATCCAGGGCGCCGCGACCGCCAGCCGGGCCGCGTTGACGGTCCAGCCCTGCCTTGTCTCGAGCTCCGCCCGCGTTCTGGCGTCCTCGCGGAGGAACGCCGACAGCGTCCGCAGCAGCCGGCCGAGGTCGGTGCCGCCCACCTCCCGGGCCATCCGGAGCGACTCGACGATCCGGTCGCCGACTGGGTCGGACAGGTTGGCCTTGAGCCGGTCGAGGCAGTCGTTGAAGCGCCCGGTGGCGCGGTAGTCCGCGCCGAAGCGCTGGAACGGCCGGCGCAGCGGCTCGGGTCCCCGGACGCCGATCTGCGTCAGCGCCTCGGGCAGGGACAGGCCGGCCCGTACGCCGGAGGCCAGGTTGTCGGCGACCTCCGGCCACAGCTCGCGCAGCTCGGCGGCGCGCTGCCGCTGCCGCCACCGCACCAGTGAGACGGGGGCCAGAGAGGTGAACGACGAGAAGGCCAGCGCGATGGGACCTGACAAAGACACGGCGAGCACCAGCAGGAAGGCGGCGACGGAGAGCGTGACCGACACAGCGGCCAGCTGGGCCGGCGTGACCGCCTCGATCCCGGCCTGGGTCAGCAGCTCGGCGGTGCGGTCGTGCCAGCTGCGGCGACCGGCCGTCCGCGGGGGTGGTCGGCGCGGCCCGGAGCGCCACATCAGGAACAGGCCGAGACCGAGCAGCAGGCCGAGCAGCGCACCCATCAGCCGGTCCTGAGCGCTGGGTCATGGTCGGCCCCGCCCGGCTGCCCGAGCACCGCGCGCAGGTCGTGACCTGCCGCCTCGTACCGCTCCAGGTGCGGTGGGTAGCCGTCGGCACGAACCAGCCGGTCACCCCGAGTGGTGAAGATGTCGGCGACCTCGATGACGTCGCACTCCACCCGGCCCGGGACGGCGACGACCTCGCGAATCCGCCGCTGCCCGTGCCGGTCTGTCGCGATGTGCACGACGAGGTCGACGCTGGCCGCGACCGTCGGTACGACGAAGGCGTGGCCGACGTTCTCGCCGGCGAGCAGCGGCAGCGTGCACATCTTGGTGATCGCCTCGCGGGCGGAGTTGGCGTGGATCGAGCACATGCCGGGCAGGCCGGAGTTGAGCGCGATCAACAGGTCGAGACACTCCTCCTGGCGCACCTCGCCGACCAGGATGCGGTCGGGCCGCATCCGCAGCGCCTCCTTCACCAGCCGGCGCAGCCGCACCTCGCCGC
>JBPCOX010000223.1:0-9347 GCA_050999825.1 Mycobacteriales bacterium | reverse complement strand
AGCAGGCCCGGCGATACCGCAGCCCGTCGATGCACTTGCGCTCGTAGTAGATCGGGCCTTCGCACGGTGCCGCGGCCGCCTCGGTTGTCCCCAGGACCCTGCCGAGCATCCGATCGCCGATAGCGTTGAACTTCTTCACAAATCACTCCATTTCGGTACGAAAGCCGTTCCGACTAGTAGGCCGGGTCGGCCGAGTAGCGTGTCGTGCCCCAGCCGCATGCCGTGGACACGTCCTGCCTATCCACCTCCCGGCGCTCGCGTCTTCATCATGGCGACAGCCACGATGCGTGCCATAACGTAGGGCTGGACTGCGCTGCCCGCAACACCCACGCGCCGTCCGTGTTCGGTGTGCCAGATCAGCCCTTTCGGGCGGACACGCGCTGATCTACGGCGCGCTGTCGAGCCCCCGACCGCTTTTTCCGGTATGCGATCGCTCTCCAGACGCCGGCGTTCAGCCTGAAGACTTGTGCCGCCCAGGACCGGCATAGCTCTTCACTGTTGGGGTGCCTCGACGACCGAGGCCGAGGCGTCCGGCGATCAGCCTGCGCTGGAGCTCGCGCGCACGTTGGCCGACCACTTCTCCTCGATCCGGCCGTAGCGCCATATCGCAAAGGCGACGACCCAGGTCATGACGAACAGCGCCACGATTGCGTAGCCGACGTAGTTGAGATCGATATTGGCGAGCGACGCGAGCGGGCCTGAGTCGATGGACAGCTTGTCGGTGAGGATCGACATCAGCTCGATGGTGCCGACGATGAGCGCCACCGCGACGCTGAGACCGGTGATGGTGATGTTGTAGTACACCTTGCGGACCGGCTTGGAGAACGCCCAGCCGTACGCGAAGTTCATGAAGCTGCCGTCGATGGTGTCGAGCAGGCTCATGCCAGCTGCAAAGAGCACCGGCAGGGTCACCAGGGCATACCAGGGCAGGTTGGAAGCGGCAGCGCCGCCGGCGAGCACGAGCAGCCCGACCTCGGTCGCGGTGTCGAACCCCAGGCCGAAGAGCAGCCCCACCGGGTACATGTGCCACGGCTTGGTCACGGCCTTGGTCACGCCGCCGATGAGGCGGTTCATGAAGCCCCGCTTGTTCAGCTGCTCCTCGAGTGCTGCTTCATCGAAGTCGCCTTGGCGCATCCGGCGAAAGACCTTGACGATTCCCACCAGGATGACCAGGTTGATGATCCCGATGATGTAGAGAAACGTTCCCGAGACCGCGGTGCCGATGAGCCCGGTGGTCTGCTGCAGTGCGGAAGAGTCGTTCGCCACCTGCCCAGCCAGAGCGCGGACGCCGGCTGACAGCAGCACGACAAGGCCGAACACGATCGAGGAGTGGCCCAGGGAGAACCAGAACCCGACCGACATCGGGCGCTTGCCTTCGGCCATCAGCTTCCGGGTGGTGTTGTCGATGGCGGCGATGTGGTCGGCGTCGAAGGCGTGCCGCATGCCGAGCGTGTAGGCGGTCAGGCCCAAGCCGATGCCGAAGAACTTGTCGGGCCCGAGCTCGTAGTGGTGCGGCGCCACCAGCGCGGCCAGCGTGAACCAGCCGACCACGTGCAGCAGGACGATGAAGCCGGCCATGCCGAGGATCGACGCCCACTCCGCGCCGGTCAGCGCGCTGCGGACTCTGGACAGGCGCGATCGGGGCCGGTCCCCGGCAGTGGTGGCAGTGCTCGTGGTCATGGGCCTCATCCGTTGTTCGCGGCTGGCCGGTGCGCGCCCGTGCCCGTTCAGGCTAGCCGCGGTCGCTGAGTAGTTGCAAGACGTTCGCAACAACAGCTCGGCTGGATGTGGCTTGGCAGGCGCGGTGCTACTGAGGCGCAGGAAAGGTCGCCAACGTGATCGAGGTGACGCGGTCACCCTCGACGTCCAGCCGAACCCGCTGGCCGATGCGCAGGCCGCGCAGGTTCGAGCGCGACATCGCCTGCTGACCGAAGAGCAGCTCTCGGCCGTCGTCGAGCAGCACACTGCCGGTCCGGGTGCCGGGAGAGTAGTTGCGCACGGTGGCCTGCACCCGTGCCACGTTACCCAGCGGGCGGTACGCCGGCGACGCGCCGGGACAGCACCGCCCGCGTGCGCGAACCCAGCCCCAGCCGCTCGGCGGCCGTCAGGTCCCCGAGCGTGTCGACATCGCGGCGTAGGCCCTCGCAGCCGTCCAGCCGAAGCTCGACGGCGCCGCTCGCGACGTGCCGTCGGCGCGAGTCCTCGCCGTAGGACGGATCGAGGGCTTGGCCGGGACGGGCGGTCAGCAGCGTCGTGCCGGACCCCTCGACGTCGGTCATGAGCGTCCGCGGGTGCCGGGCCGCGGCGGCCAACGCGACCCCCAGCTCCGCCGCCGTCAGGGCCGGCAGGTCGGCTGCCAGCGCGGCGATCCCGCAGTCCGGCCGGGTGAGCGTGGCCGCCTCGGCGCCGTGGACGAGCGCAGGGTTGAGGCCGGCACCGGGGGCGTCGGCCACCAGGACCGCGCCGCAGGCGATCACGGCGGCGGCTGCGCGAGGGTCGTCGGTGACGACGTACACCTGGGACACGCTGGGGCAGGCCGCGGCAGCGGACACCGTGTCGGCCGCCATGGCCACGACCAGTTCCTCGCGTACCCGTCTCGGCAACCCGAGCAGACGAGACTTGGCGCCGCGGACCGGCTTCACCGGCACCACGACCGACCAGCAGGGCGGGTTGACCATCGACCGTGATCCTCGCGCGTCGACCGGCGCAGCGATGCGGGGGTCAGGTCAGTGCGACACTCCATGTGTAACGCCCGGCCGGCAGCGCCGCGCGCGTGGACAGCGAACTGGGGGCGACGGGTGCGCGGCGGTGGCAAGGTGGGCTGGCTGGCGCGACTGGTCGCCCTGGTGCTGGACCCGCTTCTCCTGCTGGCGACCCGTCGGCGGTGGAGCGGGCTGGAGCACATCCCGACGAGTGGCGGCGCCATCGTCGCGGTCAACCACAACTCATACGTCGACCCGCTGGCGCTGATGCACTTCGTCTACCGAGCCGGCCGGTGGCCGCACTTCCTGAGCAAGGTGGAGCTCTTTCGCATCCCGGTCTTCGGCCGGGCGATACGGGCGCTCGGCCAGATACCCGTCCACCGCGGCACCGCGAACGCCGCCGACGCCCTCCGCGACGCCCGATCCGCCCTGGAGCGGGGGGAGTGCGTGGTCATCTACCCCGAGGGCACCGTGACCCGGGATCCCGACTACTGGCCGATGGTCGGCCGCACCGGTGCGGTCCGGCTCGCTCTGGAGAATGGCGCGCCGGTCATCCCCATCGCCCTGTGGGGAGCGCAGCAGATTCTGGGTCACGATGGACGGGTGCGGCTCTTCCCACGTCGAACCCTCACGGTGGTGGCCGGGCCGCCGCTGGACCTCTCGGCGTACGCCGTGGAGCCGCAGAGCATCGAGTCGCTGCGGGAGGCCACCGATGAGGTGATGAGCGCGGTACGCCGGCAGCTGGGTGAGATCCGCGGCGAGGCGCCCCCGGTGGCCTTCTTCGACCCGCGCGCGGCGACCGGGATGGGAGCGCCGGCCGGCGATCGGGACCGGCGGCCGGTGTGACCCGGGCGGCTGTCTTCGGTGCCGGTTCGTGGGGAACCGCGTTCGGGGCGGTGCTCGCCGACGCCGGCACCGAGACGACCATCTGGGCGCGCCGGCCGGAGCCGGCCGAGGCCATCGCCGTGCGGCACGAAAACCCCGAGTACCTGCCGGGCGCGTCGCTCCCGGCCGCGCTGAAGGCGACGACGGAGGCGGCGGTGGCACTCGAGGGCGCCGACTTCGTCGTCCTGGCGGTGCCCTCGCAGACGCTGCGGGAGAACCTGCTCGGCTGGGCACCGCTGCTGCCGGCCGACGCAGTGCTGGTCAGCCTGATGAAGGGCGTCGAACTCGGTACGACGAAGCGGATGAGCGAGGTGGTCCGCGAGGTCGCTGACGTACCGCCCGACCGCGTCGCGGTCGTGAGCGGGCCCAACCTGGCCGGCGAGATCGCGCTCCGGCGCCCGGCGGCGAGCGTCATCGCCTGCGAGCACGGCCCGGCCGCGAGACGGCTGCAGGACGCCTGCGTGACCGGCTACTTCCGTCCCTACACCAACCCGGACGTCGTCGGCACCGAGCTCGGCGGCGCCGTCAAGAACGTCATCGCGATCGCGGTCGGCATGGCGCAGGGCATGGGCCTCGGCGACAACGCCAAGGCGTCCCTGATCACCCGGGGGCTGGCCGAGATGGCGCGCCTGGGCGGCGCGCTCGGCGCCGACCCGATGACCTTCGCCGGACTTGCCGGCCTCGGTGACCTGGTCGCCACCTGCATGTCGCCGCTGTCGCGCAACCGGACGGTCGGGGAGCAGCTCGGCCGCGGCCGGGCGCTGGCCGAGGTCACCGGCGAGCTGCGCATGGTCGCCGAAGGGGTCAAGTCCTCGCGCTCGATCCTCGACCTAGCCCGCAAGCACGACGTCTACCTGCCGATCACCGAGCATGTGGTCGCCGTGCTCCACGGCGACATCACGCCGGCGCAGATGCTGGGGAGCATGATGACGAGGGGCGCCAAGCCCGAGCGCCACGACGCGGAACGGAGACGGTCCGGTGCCTGACGGCTTCACGGCGTACGGCGAGAACACCCGCGCGGTGCACATTCCGAAGCCGGCACCGCCGGAGCAGGAGCCGCTGGGGCTTCCCGTCTACCGGACGGCGGCCTTCGCCTTCTCCACCGCCCGCGAGTACTCCGACATCCTGGGCGACCGGGCGCCGGGCTACACCTACAGCCGGGTCGACAACCCGACGGCCGCCGCCTTCGCCGCGGCGGTCGCCCAGCTGGAGTCGGTGGGGGTCGGCGCGGAGGTTACCGGCCAGCCGTTCGCCTCCGGCATGGCGGCGATCACGACCGTGCTGATGACGCTCACCCGGGCCGGCGCCCACGTGGTCGCGCCCTGCGAGCTCTACGGCGGCACCTACAGCGCGCTCGCCAACCTGCTCCCGCGCTTCGGCGTGGAGACGGACTTCGTGCCGGTGAGCGATCTGGACGCCGTCCGCGCCGCCATTGGGCCCGAGACCGCGTTGATCTGGGGGGAGACGCTGGCCAACCCGACGATGACGGTGGCCGACCTGCCGGCGCTGGCCGATATCGCCCACGGCGCCGGCGTACCGCTCGTGGTCGACTCGACGTTCGCCTCGCCGGCGGTGTGCCGGCCGCTGGAGTACGGCGTCGACCTGGTCATGCACTCGGCGACGAAGTACATCGGCGGGCACAGCGACGTCACCGGTGGCGTCGTCGTCGGCTCGCCGGAGCTGGTGGGCCGGGTGCGGGCCACCCGGATAGACCTCGGCGGGTCGCTCGCGCCGGACGAGGCCTTCCTCCTGCACCGGGGACTCGCGACGCTGCCGCTGCGGATGGCCCGCCACTGCGCCAACGCGCAGGCCTTCGCCGAGGGGATGGCCGCACATCCGCGGGTCACCCGGGTCGACTACCCGGGGCTCCCGACGCACCGTGACCATGCGTTGGCCGGCAAGCTGTTCGAGCCGGGTCGCTACGGCGCCGTCGTGACGATCACGCCGGCTGGTGGGCGGGACGCCGGCGAGGCCCTGTGCGACGCGCTGCGCCTGGTCCGCATCGCCACCTCGCTGGGCGGCACCCACAGCAAGGTGAGTCACATCGCGGGTACGACGCACCGCCAGCTCGACGACGCGGCTCTGTGCGCGGCCGGCATCGACCCGGGTGCGGTACGGGTGTCGATCGGGCTGGAGGACCCCGAGGACCTGGTGGCCGACGTGTCGCAGGCCCTCGAGTCCATCGGCTGAGCCGCGCGCGACGGTTGGCGCCCTACGCAGAGTCGCGGTCAGCGCGCCGCAATCTCTCCGCGACCCGGGTCGCCGGTGGCTGGGGTAGGGACGGTCGCTGCGGGAGCCGAAGCTTGGGTCAGGCCAGGATGCGCACCGGCGTACCGAGCGGGAGCAGCTTGGCCAGCGCGGTGATGTCGGCGTTGTGCAGCCGGATACAGCCATGGCTGACGTCGCGGCCGATGCTGCTCTCGTCGTTGGTGCCGTGCAGCCCGATCACCGCCTCGCCACCGCCGAAGCTCGACAGCGCGTCGGAGAACCCGGACAGGCCGAAGGCATAAGGGCCGTAGAGGCCGCCGCCGTTGGTGGGCCGGATCAGCTCCTTGAGGTAGAAGGTGCCGCCCGGCGTCGGGGTGTCGGCCTTGCCGACCGCGATCGGATAGGTCTTCGACAGCTTGCCGAAGCGGTAGAGCCGCAGCTGGTGGCTGCGCTGCAGGACATCCAGGCGGTGGGGCAGCCCCGCGATGGAGACGTCGCCGGCCCGGACCCAGCCGGTGCTGCCGTTGGGCCGCGTCGGGAGGTAGACCTGCAGCCACTCGCCCGACCGGCGGGCCAGCAGGAAGGTGAGCGGCGCGCCCGAGGGCAGCGGGTTGTTCAGGGTCCGGCGCACCGGCCCGTCCGGCGCGGCGTGGACTGCCACCGTCGCGCCGGTTGCCTCGGCGGCGTACGCCGGGAAGGCGGGTGCCCCCGGCTGCGACGGGGCCCGCGTGGGGGTCGCGGTGGCCGTCGCCCCCGACGTGGGGGCGGGTCCGACCGCGCGCGCCGTCGTCGACGGGCGGGCACCGCAACCGGCCGTCAGCAGTGCCGCCGCGAGCACAGCGGCGGCAAGGGGAAGGCCAGATCCCTGGCCAGGGGTGGTGGTCATCACCTGGATTCTCTCAAAAGATGGGCGCCGGCACGGCAGAACGCACCGGCTTGCGGTGGGGACCGGTGCGTTCTGCCGGTGGAGCAGCTGGCCAACCGGTGCACTGCCCGGGTGGGATCAACTAACTGTGGCGTTCGGGCGAATTCGCTCAGGGCAACGGCGTCGCGTGCCGACCCCCGCTGTCTCCGCAGGTAACGTCGCCGACGTGGTACCCCCCGGGAAGATCCGGCTGGCTCTCGTCTTCGGCGGTCGCAGCAGCGAGCACGCGATCTCCTGCGTCTCCGCCGGCAGTGTTCTCGAGGTGGTCGACCGCGAGCGCTACGAGGTCACCGCGGTCGGCATCACGCCGGACGGCCGATGGGTGCTCGCGCCCGACGATCCGAAAGCGCTGGCGATCTCCGGCGGTGACCTCCCCAGCGTCGATGGGACAGGTGCGGCGCTGGCACTGCCGGGCGACCCGAGCGCCGGTGGGCTGGTCGTGCTGGCGCCCGGCGAGGTGCCGCACCAGCTCGGGTCCGTCGACGTGGTCTTTCCGCTGCTGCACGGCCCCTACGGCGAGGACGGCACCTTGCAGGGGCTGCTCGAGCTGGCCGGCATTGCCTACGTGGGCTCCGGTGTACTGGCCAGCGCCGCCGCGATGGACAAGGAGTACATGAAGGTCCTGCTCGCGGCCCGTGGGCTTCCGGTGGGGCCGTACGCCGTTATCGACCAACGGGCCTGGTCGACCGACTCCGCCGGCCGGTTGGCGGCCGCCGCGGCGCTCGGCTTCCCGCTGTTCGTGAAGCCGGCTCGCGGTGGGTCCAGCCTCGGCATCTCCCGCGTGCGCGATGCCGCCGGCCTGCGTCCCGCGATCGAGGAGGCGCGGCGGCACGACCCCAAGGTGCTGGTCGAGGCCGCGGTGCCCGGTCGCGAGATCGAGTGCGGCGTGCTCGCCGGGCTCGATGGTGCTCCGCCCGAGGCCAGCCTGCCGGCCGAGGTGCGGGTGCGCAGCGGTCACGAGTTCTACGACTTCGAGGCCAAGTACCTCGACGAGGCGACCGAGTTCGACGTACCGGCACGGCTCTCGTCCGCGCGAACCGCCGAGGTCCAACAGCTGGCGGTCCGGGCGTTCGAGGGGCTGGGCTGTGAGGGGCTGGCCCGGGTCGACTTCTTCCTGACCCCGGCCGATCGGCTGCTGGTCAACGAGGTCAACACGATGCCGGGCTTCACGCCGGCCTCGATGTTCCCGCGGATGTGGGCGGCCGGCGGGCTCGACTACGGAGCGCTGGTGGACCGGCTGGTTGCGACCGCGCTGGCGCGGGGGACCGGCCTGCGCTGACATCGGGGGCTCAGCCGGGCGGTCGCTCGGGCAGCGCGGCCGTGATCGGCGGGCTGAGGTCGGCGAGGAACGCGCCCTGCCCGTCGTAGGTCCGAGGCACGGCGAGCTCCACGTGCACGGGGCGGTCGACGACCACCCACTCGATCGTCGCGCCGGCGATGTGCTGGAACCAGGAGACGCCGTTCACCTCGGCGACGGGGGTGCTCGCGGGCCGGAAGTTCTCGGGGGTGCCCACACCGCAGCGCAGTACGACCGCGGGCTGCCCCCAGGCGGCGGTACGGTCCGACGACGGTTCGGTACGCCGGCGCCCGAGATCGCCGATCTTCTTCGGCAGCCGCTCGTGCAGCGCGGCGCAGAGCTTCGTGGCGGCCGGCTCGGCCGTCGGGGGGTTGACCCGCACCGGTCCAGGCCCGCAGCCGACCAGCCCGGCCACGGCCAGAGCCACGGGCACTGTGACGGGCCGGCCGGGTAACCCTCGTCCGCAGCTCAGAGGTGCACCACCGGACAGGTCCAGGTGCGGGTGATGCCCGGAACCGCCTGGATCCTCGCCACTACCAGCTTGCCGAGGTCGTCGACGTTGCGGGCCTCGGCGCGGACGATGACGTCGTACGGGCCGATGACGTCCTCCGCCGTCGTGACGCCGCGGATCGAGCTGATCTCCTTGGCGGCCGCGGCAGCGTTGCCGACCTCGGTCTGGACAAGGATGTATGCCGAAACCACCTGGCGTCCCCCGCGACGTCGCTTGATGTCGCGCGGACGCTACCGCCTCAGCGGAGGAGCCGAACATCTCGATATCCGAGCTCGGTGAGTTCGGGCTGATCGCCCGGCTGATCGCCAGGCTCCCATCCGGCTCGGGGACCGTGCTGGGACCCGGCGACGACGCCGCCGTGGTCTCGACGCCGGACCGGCGGGTGGTGGCCAGCACCGACCTGCTCGTCGAGGGCCGCCACTTCCGCCGCGAGTGGTCCTCGGCGTACGACGTGGGGCGACGGGCGGCTGCGCAGAACCTGGCCGACATCGCCGCGATGGGGGCGGTGCCCACCGCACTGCTGGTGGGGCTGGCGGCCCCGGCGGATCTCCGTGTCGACTGGGCCGAGGGCTTCGCGGACGGCCTCGCCGACGAATGCGCGCTGGTGGGAGCCGCGGTGGTCGGCGGCGACGTGGTCGGTTCGGAAGTGCTCACCCTCGGCGTGACGGCCCTGGGCGACCTGGGGGGCCGGGCGCCGGTGACTCGAGCCGGCGCGCGGGCGGGCGAGGTCGTCGTACTCGTCGGCGACCTGGGGCGATCGGCTGCCGGTCTGGCGGTGCTCCAGAGCGGCACCCCGGACCTGGTGCGCCGGCACCAGGA
>JBPCOX010000218.1:0-7580 GCA_050999825.1 Mycobacteriales bacterium | reverse complement strand
TCGATCTCGAGCGCCCGGGTGAGCCGGGCCGGCCCTCGGGCCAGGTCGCGGTCCGCAGCAGCCGGCCGGCGGTGACGCGCCAGGTCGACACCGGCCACCACCTCGCCGGCGCGCACCAGCACGGCTGTGGCCGTGCCGGCCGGCGCACACACCAGGTTCACGCAGAAGTGCATGCCGTAGGTGAAGTAGACGTAGGCATGGCCGGGCGGGCCGAACATCGTGGCGTTGCGCGGGGTAGCGCCCCGGAAGGCGTGCGAGCCGGGATCGTGGGCTCCGTCGTAGGCCTCCACCTCGGTCAGGCGCACCGCCACCGTGCCGTCGGGGGTGGCACGAGCGACGACCGCCCCCAGCAGGTCGGGGGCGACCTCGAGGACCGGCCGGTTGTAGAACGACCGGGGAAGAGGGGCGCTCAGGAGCGCTCGAGCAGGAAGGCGAGCAGCGCCTTCTGGGCGTGCAGGCGGTTCTCGGCCTGGTCCCAGACCACGCTGTGCGGACCGTCCAGCACCGACGCGGCGATCTCCTCACCGCGATGGGCCGGCAGGCAGTGCATCACGATCACGTCGTCGGATGCGGCCGCCACCGCCCGGTCGTCGAGGGAGTACGGCGAGAAGACCAGCGCCCGGCTGTCCGACTGCTCCTCCTGACCCATGGAGGCCCACACGTCGGTGTAGAGAACATCCGCGCCGCGAGCCGCCTCCAGCGGGTCGTCGGTCACGGTGGCCACCCCGCCGGTGGACTCGCCGACCGCGTTTGCCCGCCGCACGATCTGCTCGATCGGCTGGTAGCCGGCCGGTGCGGCCACCCGCACCCGCATGCCGGCCGCGGTGCCGGCCAGCATCAGCGAGTGCGCCATGTTGTTGCCGTCGCCGAGATAGCCCAGGGTCAGTCCGGACAGCCCCCCTTTGTGCTCGCGGATCGTCTGCAGGTCGGCCAGCGCCTGGCAGGGGTGCGCGAGGTCGGTGAGTGCGTTGACGACCGGTACGCCGGACGCCGCCGCCAGCGCCTCGATCCGCTCCTGGCCGAAGGTGCGGATGACGATCGCCGCGACGTAGCGGGAGAGCACCCGGGCGGTGTCCTCGATGGTCTCCCCCCGGCCGAGCTGCGTCGTCCGGGCGTCGATGACGATCGGGTGCCCGCCGAGCTCGGCGATGCCGGCCTCGAAAGAGAGCCGGGTGCGGGTCGAGGGCTTCTCGAAGATCACCGCGACCGAGCGCGGGCCGGCGAGGGGCGAGTCGGCGTAGCGCTCCTTGTTCTTGCGCCGGTCGGCGTCGTCGAGAACCGCCTGGAGCTCGGCCGGGCGCAGGTCGTCGTCGAGCAGGAAGTGGCGCGGCATCGCAAGGGCTCCTCGGTCGTCGGTCGGTCAGGCTGAGGGGGCGGCGCCGGGCTCGGCGGGACCCGCCGGGCCACCGGTGATCTCGTCGACGCGGGCCAGCAGGTCGGCGACCGCGAACGGCTTGGCGAACACCGAGCTCTCGCCCAGCTCCGCCCGCAGGCCCGGGACTGCGTCGACCTTGCCGGTCACGACCAGCACCGGCACGGTGGATAGCGCGGGGTCCTCGCGCAGCTCCTCGAGCACCCGCAGGCCGCCGAGGTCGGGCATCATCAGGTCGAGCAGGATCAGCGCCGGCCGCGCACTGTTCGCCTTGACCAGTCCGGCCAGGCCGTCGTCGGCCACCGCGACCCGGTAGCCCTCGGCCGCCAGCAGCGTCTGCAGCAGCCCCCTGACGCTGGGGTCGTCCTCGACCACGAGCACCAGCGGCCCCTTCACGCCACACCGTCCCGGACCGGGCGCGCGAACGTGACCATGTCCCGACGATAACGGCCGGTGGGCCGGCCGGCCGCGACCGGGTGCCGTGTCAGCGTCAGGGGCCGCGCAGGACTGCGCCGGTGGCCCGGCCGGCGGCCGCCACCGCTGCGTCGCGAACAGCGGCGAGCTCGTCGCCGGCGAGCGTGCGGTCCGTTGCTCTGAGTCGCAGCGCGTAGGCGAGTCCCCTGCGGCCCGGTCCGACCTGGGGCCCGGTGTAGACGTCGAAGAGACGGACCGACTCGAGCAGCGGGCCGGCTCCTTCGCGCAGCGCCCTCTCCACGGCGGCCGCCGGCACGTCGGCGGCCACGAGCAGCGCCACGTCCACGGTGGCGACCGGATAGGTCGAGACGCTCGGCGCCGCCACCACCACGGCGGCCCAGGCGATCAGCGGGTCGAGCTCGAGCTCCATGGCAGCGGTGCCCGCCGGCAGCGACATCGCGGCCACCACCCGGGGATGCAGCTCCCCCGCGTGCCCGACCAGCGTGCCGTCCACCCGTAGAGCGGCGCAGCGGCCCGGGTGCCAGGGGGCGTGCTGGTCGGCCGACACGTCGAGCTCGACAGGGACGGCGCCGGCCACCGTGCGGGCTGCCTCCACGGCGTCGGCCCAGCTGACCGGTCTGCCCGGCCCCCACCAGCCGCCGGGCTCCCGGTCTCCGGCGAGGACGACGGCGAGCCGCAGCGGCTGCGCCGGAAGCGCGGCGTCGAGGGCGGCGAGCTGCTCGACCTCCGGCCGGCGGTCGACCGAGACGGCCGGGGCCACCGGTGCCGCCGGGCCAGGTCGATAGACCTGCCCTTCCTCGAACAAGCCCAGGTCGTCGGCGCCGCGGCCGGCGTTGCGCGCGAGCGCGGCCAGGAGCCCGGGCAGCAGCGTCGTACGCAGCACCGCCTCGTCCTCGGCCAGTGGGTTCACCACTCTCAGCGTGCGCCGGCGTGGATCGTCCGCCGGAAGGGTGAAGTCATCCCAGACCGCGTCGGACAGGAAGGGCGAGGTCAGCACCTCGACGTAACCGGCAGCGGCGAGGGCGCGGCCGACGCGCCGGCGCAGCCGTTGGGCGGGCGTGAGCCCGCGGCCGGTCGGCGCCAGCGGGAGGACCGATGGGATCGCGTCGTAGCCGCCGAGCCGCACCACCTCCTCGACGAGGTCGATCGGCTCCCGCAGGTCCGGCCGCCACGACGGCGGGTGCGCCTGCACCGGATCCCCACCGGAGAGCTCGCAGCCCACCTCTTTCAGCCGGCGGCGCACGACCGCCGCCGGAATCGACGTGCCGGCCACCCGGCCGGGCAGCCCGACCGGGAGCGAGATCGAGGGACGCGCCACCCGGGCGTCGACATCGGTCACGCCCGGTCCGGCGGTCGCGCCGCCCAGCTGGGTCAGGAGCCGGACCGCGGCCTCTGCGGCCACCGCCGGCAGGTCGTCGTCCACCCCGCGCTCGTACCGGCGAGAGGCCTCGGTGGAGAGCCGGTGCCGTCGGCCGGTACGGGCGACCGAGGCCGGGTCGAAGTGCGCAGACTCGAGAACCAGCCCGGTGGTCGCTGCCGTCACCTCGGTGCCGGCACCGCCCATCACGCCGGCGAGGGCCACCGGTCCGGAGGAGTCGGCGATCACCAGGTCGGCGTGGTCGAGAACGCGGGCGGCACCGTCCAGTGTCGTGAGCCGCTCCCCCACCGCGGCCCGGCGAACGAGGATCGGCCCGCGTAGCCGGGCCCGGTCGAAGGCGTGCAGCGGCTGTCCGAGCTCAAGCAGCACGTGGTTGGTGACGTCGACCGGCAGCGAGATCGGGCGCATCCCCGCCAGCGTGAGTCGCCGCTGCAGCCACAGCGGCGAGCGGGCGTCCGGGTCGAGGCCGGTGACCACCCTTGCGACATAGCGGTCGCAGCCGCGTGGGTCCTCTACCCGGACGTCGTACGCCGGTCCGTGCGCCGTCGGCGGATCGAGGACCGCCGGGTCACGGAAGGCCACGCCCAGTGCGGTGGCGGCCTCGCGGGCGAGTCCGCGCACGGACAGGCAGTAGCCCCTGTCGGGGGTCACCGTGACGTCGAGGACCTCGTCGCCCAGAGCGAGGGCGGCGACGAGATCCGTGCCCGGCTCGAGGCCGGTCGGGAGCACCAGGATGCCGCCGGCGTCCTCGCCGAGACCGAGCTCGGCCGCCGAGCAGATCATCCCCTCGCTGAGACGACCGTAGGTCTCCCTGGCCGTGATCGGGAACGGCACGCCGGGCAGCCTCGCGCCGGGCAAGGCGACGGGCACGAGGTCGCCGGCGGCGAAGTTCGTGGCGCCGCAGACGAGACCGCGCGGCGGCCCGCCGATCGACACCTGGGCGAACCGGATCGGCTTGCGGAACCCGGTCAGCTCCTCGACCGAGCACACCTCGCCGACCACCACAGCCGAGATGTCCCGGCCGACCGGCTCGACCTTTTCCACCTCCAGCCCGGCACGCACCAGCGCGGCGGCGACTTCGACCCCCACGTCCGGCAGGGCGGCCCAGGCGCGCAGCCATGACAGCGGGACGCGCACCTCAGGCCTCCGTTCCGAACGGCAGGCTGAAGCGGATGTCGCCCTCGACCATGTCGCGCAGGTCCGTGACGCCCGAGCGGAACATCAGTGTCCGCTCGACGCCCATGCCGAAGGCGAAGCCGGAGTAGGCCTCCGGGTCGACCCCGGCGGCGATGAGCACGTGCGGATGCACCATGCCGGCGCCTCCCCACTCGATCCAGCCCTCCCCCGAACAGGTTCGGCAGCCGCTGCCGCCACAGCGGAAGCAGAGCAGGTCGACCTCGACCGACGGCTCGGTGAACGGGAAGTACGACGGGCGCCAGCGGATGCGCTGCGCGGGTCCGAAGATAGCTGCGGCGAAGGCCTCGAGCGTGCCCTTGAGGTGGGCGACGGTGATGCCGCGGTCGACCGCAAGCCCTTCGGCCTGGGTGAAGACCGGGCTGTGGGTGGCGTCCAGCGGATCGGACCGGAACACCCGTCCGGGACAGATCACGTAGACCGGCAGCTCCCGATCCAGCAGCGCCCGGATCTGGACCGGCGAGGTGTGGGTGCGCAGCACCAGGCCGGAGCCGGGCGGGGCAACGTAGAGGGTGTCCTGCATCTGACGGGCCGGGTGGTCGGGCCCGAAGTTCAGCGCGTCGAAGTTGTGCCACTCGGTCTCGACCTCGGGCCCCTCCGCGACCTCGTACCCCATGGCCACGAAGATGTCGGCCATCCGCTCGGCGAGGGTCCGTAGCGGGTGGCGGGCACCGCGGGGGGCGCGCCCCCATGGCAACGTGACGTCGACCGACTCCTCCACCAGCGCGCGGGCGTCGCGCTCCGTCTCCAGCTGCGCCCGGCGCGAGGCCAGCGCCGCCGAGATCGCGGCGCGGACCTCACCGACGCGCCGGCCGGCGTCGGCGCGGGCCTGCGGCGGTAGCGCTCCGATCTCGCGGTTCGCGAGGGCGACCGGCGACCGGTCACCCGCATGGGCGGTGCGCACGTCGCGCAGGGCGTCCAGGTCGTGGGCGGCGGCGACGGCGTCGAGCGCGGCGGCACGGAGCCGGAGCAGCTCCGCCGGCGTCAGCAGGGTCACCGAGACGGGGTCGTAGGAGGAGTTCGGCGCGGACATCGGGATGCTCCAGGGCGCGGGTGCGCGGGTGCGGGGAACATGGACAGGGCGGGAGCGCCCACCGGTCGCGGTCGTCCGCTATCGGGCGAACGCCAATGTGCCGGCGGGCAGCACGAACCGAAATCGAGCGCCGCCACCAGGCGCCGTGTCCGCCTGGATCGTGCCACCGTGCGCCTCGACCAGGCCCTTGGTGATGTAGAGACCCAGACCGGTACCGCCCCGGCGACCGCTGCGCCAGAACCTGCCGAACGCCCGGTCGGCATTTTCCGGGGACATGCCCTCCCCCTCGTCGTCGACGACGACCTCGACGCCGGTCCCCTCTGGACTGACCGTCACTGTGACGGTACCGCCGCCGTGCCACACCGCATTTTCCACCAGGTTGCCGACCACCTGGTCCAGCTTGTCGGCGTCCGCCCAGATCTCCCCCACCTCGCCGCGCTCCTCGAGGCGGAAGCGGCCGGCCGGCTCGCCGGCGGCCACCGAGGCGGCGAAGGCCTTGCGTACGACGGAGGCCACGTCGACCACCTGGCGGTGCATCTCGAGCCGGCCGGCGTCGATACGGGAGACGTCGAGCAACTCGGTGATCAGGCGGGTCACCCGGTCGGCGTCGGCATTGACGGTGCGCAGCATGTGCTGCTTCTGCTCGTCGCTGAAGCGCTCCCACTTGGCCAGCAGGGTGGCCGTGAAGCCCTTCACGCTGGTCAACGGCGAGCGCAGCTCGTGTGCCACCGTGGAGACCAGGTCGGCCCGGCTGCGCTCCAGCCGCTGGCGGGCGGCGTTGGCGCGCAGGCACACGACCAGCCGTACCACCGGGCCGCCTCGCGAGGTGCGCACGTAACGGGCGGTCACCAGCAGCTCGACGCACTCCGGCGCCGACCCGCCGGGCCGCACCAGCAGCCGCTCGGGTTGGCCGGTCCGGGTGGCCAGCCCGTCGTACGGCCGGCTGCACGACCACCAGTCGCGTCCCTCGAGGTCGACCAGCGGCAGCACCTCGGCGTAGTGACGACCGACGGCACCCACGCCGGCGGCACCCAGCAGCCGCGCGCCGGCCGGGTTGAGCAGGACCACGCTGCCCGCCTCGTCGGCGACGAGCACGCCGTCGGGCAGGTCGTCGTACGCCGTAGCAGCCGGGAACATCGTCACGACCCTTCCTTTCGCACGCCCGCCGGCCGCGACGCGCGCGCTCCGGTGTCGACGCTTTCCTGCTCGGGAGCCGATGCGGTGGACCACTCGGCGCCGGAGGGACGTCGGGCCCGTGCGTCGGAGGGAGACGCCAGCGCGAGGCAGCCGGCGGGGCCTCGCTGCGCGCGGGCGGAGGCGTAGAGGCAGACGGCGGCGGCCGCGGCGAGGTTGAGGCTCTCGGCGCGGCCGTGGATCGGCACCCGAACCGCGCGGTCCACCAGCGCGAGGAGCCCGGCCGGCAGCCCCCACGCCTCGTTGCCGAACACCCAGCCGGTGCGCCCGGCCAGGTCGCCGGCGTCCGCCACGGAGTCCAGGTCGGCCGCGGCGCTGCCCTCAGCGGCGAGCACCTGCAGGCCACCGGCGCGCAGCGCCGCGACTGCCTCCGACGCCGGTACGCCGACCGAGAACGGCAGGTGGAACAGGCTGCCCGCCGAGGCGCGGACGCACTTGCCGTTGTAGGGGTCGACGGAGGCATCGGTGAAGACAACGGCGTCCGCCCCGGCGGCATCGGCTGCCCGCAGCACCGTGCCGGCGTTGCCGGGGTCGCGGACGGCGGCGAGGACGACGACGAGCGCCGGCTCGCCGGCCAGCGCGAGCGCGAGCGACACGTCACGGAACGCGGCCACGCCCACCACACCCTGCGGCGTCACCGTGGCGGCCAGGGTGCCCAGCACCTCACCGCTCACCAGGGTGACCGGTACGCCGGCACCGGCCGCCCGGTCGAGCAGGGCCGGGTGATGGGAGGCGGCGGCGCCGGTGCAGAACAGCTCGGACAGGGCCGGCTCCCCCTCGGCCCCGGTCGCGGACAGTGCCGCGGTCACGGCCTGTGGCCCTTCGACGAGGAACCGGCGGTCGACCCGCCGGAAGGAGCGCTTGGCCAGCCGGCGGGCCGCCGCCAGCCGTGGGCTGCGGGCGGACGTGAGCTCGGCGCCGAAGGGCGTCCGGCCGGTCAGGCGGCGGTACCCGGCTGCGTGCTCGGCTCCGCC
>JBPCOX010000204.1:0-3363 GCA_050999825.1 Mycobacteriales bacterium | reverse complement strand
CGTACCTCGTCGACCACGGCAGCGACGGCCTGGTGGTCAGCGGTACGACCGGCGAGTCGGCGACCACCACCGACGCGGAGAAGCAGTCGCTGCTGCGCTCCGTCGTCGAGGCGGTCGGCGACCGCGCCCAGGTGCTGGCAGGGGTGGGAACCAACGACACGGCGCACTCGGCCGAGCTCGCCCGGGAGGCGGAGAAGGCAGGGGCGACCGGCCTACTCGCGGTGACGCCCTACTACAACAAGCCCCCTCAGGCCGGCGTGGTGGCGCACTTCACCGCGGTGGCCGAGGCGACCGACCTCCCGGTGATGCTCTATGACATCCCGGGCCGTACGGGGCTGGCGCTCGAGACCGCCACCCTCGTCCGGCTCGGCGAACACCCGCGCATCCTCGCGGTGAAGGACGCGAAGGGTGATCTTGCGGCCACCTCGTGGGTGCGGGCCCGCAGCGAACTGGCGATCTACTCCGGGGACGACATCAATACCCTGCCGCTGCTGGCCGTCGGCGCGGCGGGAGTCGTCGGAGTGGTAACCCATCTCTTCGGTGAAGAGATGGCCGAGTTGATCGGTCTGTTCCAGGCCGGCGACGTGACGGGCGCCCTGGCGCTGCACCTGCGGCTGCTGCCGGTGTTCACCGGCTTCTTCCGCACCCAAGGCGTCATCTTGGCCAAGGCGGCGCTGAAACTGCGCGGGCTGCCGGCGGGTCCGGTCCGGCTGCCACTGGTCGAGGCGACGGGAGAGCAGGTGGAGCAGCTTCGGGCGGACATGGCGGCTGCCGGTAGGAAGCCGTGAGCCATCCGCACCCCGAGCTGGGCCCGCCGCCGCCGCTGCCCGAGAACGGCTTGCGGCTGGTAGCGCTGGGCGGTCTCGGCGAGATCGGCCGCAACATGACGGTCTTCGAGCACTCCGGCCGGCTGCTCATCGTCGACTGTGGGGTGCTGTTCCCGGAGACCGAGCAGCCCGGGGTGGACCTGATCCTGCCGGACTTCAGCTACATCCGGGACCGGCTCGACGACGTCGAGGCGTTGGTGCTGACCCACGGGCACGAGGACCACATCGGCGCGGTGCCGTTCCTGCTCCGCGAGAAGCCGGACCTGCCGGTCGTAGGCTCCCGTCTCACCCTCGCCCTGCTGGAGGGCAAGCTGGCCGAGCACCGGCTGACGCCCTACACGCTCGAGGTGGCCGCCGGTGGCCGCGAGCGGCTGGGACCCTTCGACTGCGAGTTCCTGGCGGTCAACCACTCCATCCCCGACGCACTCGGCGTCGCGATCCGTACGACGGCCGGACTGGTGCTGCACACCGGCGACTTCAAGCTCGACCAGCTGCCCCTGGACGGCCGGCTGACCGACCTCGGTGGCTTCGCCCGGCTCGGGGCCGAGGGCGTCGACCTGCTGATGAGCGACTCGACGAACGCGGAGGTCCCCGGTTTCGTCACCAGCGAGCGGGAGATCGGACGGGTGCTCGGGTCGGTCTTCCAGGCGGCGTCCGGGCGCATCATCGTGGCCTGCTTCGCCAGCCACGTGCACCGCGTGCAACAGGCGCTCGACGCCGCCCACCAGCACCGTCGGAAGGTGGCCTTCGTCGGCCGCTCGATGGTCCGCAACATGGGGATCGCCCGTGACCTCGGCTATCTGCGGGTGCCTCCCGGGCTGATGGTCGACATCCGCGAGGTCGAGTCGCTCTCGCCGGAGCAGGTGGTGCTGGTCTCCACCGGCTCTCAGGGTGAGCCGCTCTCGGCGCTGTCGCGGATGGCCAACCGCGACCACCACCAGATCCGGATCGAGCCGGCCGACACCGTCGTCCTGGCCTCGTCCCTGATCCCGGGCAACGAGAACGCGGTCTACCGGGTGATCAACGGGCTGTCCCGCTGGGGAGCGACCGTCGTACACAAGGGGGTGGCCCTGGTGCACGTCTCCGGCCATGCGCCGGCCGGCGAGCTCTTGTTCGTCCTCAACGCGACCCGGCCCAGCAACGTGCTGCCCATCCATGGCGAGTGGCGGCACCTGCGCGCGCATGCCGCGCTCGCCATGGCCACCGGCGTACCGGCCGACCGGGTCGTGCTCGCCGACGACGGCGTCGTGGTGGACCTGGTGGACGGGGTGGCGCGGATCACCGGCAAGGTGCCGTGTGGCTATGTGTACGTCGACGGGCTGGTCGTCGGCGACATCGGCGAGGCGTCACTGAAGGACCGGCGGATCCTCGGTGACGAAGGGTTCGTGACCGTTGTGGTCGTGGTGGACTCAGCGACCGGCAAGGTGGCCGGCGGTCCGGAGATCTTCAGCCGCGGCGTCAGCGGAGAGGCCGACGCCTTCAGCGGAGTCCGGCCGCTGATCGAGGCGGCGCTGGAGGCTGCGGCCGCGGAGGGGGTTGCGGACACCCACCAGCTCCAGCAGCTGGTACGCCGCACGGTCGGTCGCTGGGTGAGCGACACCTACCGGCGGCGCCCGATGATCCTGCCGGTGGTCGTGGAGGTCTGACGGTGGTCATCGAGGGGCTGACCCTCACTAGGAAGCCGCGCAGGACACCGGAAGGCACACCACTCCTGCACACGACCGGTGAGATGGATGTCACAGGCGACCCACGGCTGTCACTCCGTAACCGGTGTCAGTCGGTGGTGTGCAGGAATAGTCGACTGGGCTCTGTCACAGCTCCTGCTCGTGGCGCAGCTCCGCCAGCGTGATCGCTCGTTGACGCCAAAACAGCCGAAGATCATTTCTACACCGGGCGAGAACCGTGCGAGTGTCCGCTGAAGGTCATACCAGGGCTCGCACCGGCTCGGCGGGTGTTGCGGATGGTGCTGCTGATACGCACGGGCTAGCGTGGGCGGATGGCTGTCCGCACCCCGACTCGACCGGCGAGCTCCCGCGGCTCGGCGAAGAGCCGGCGCGTAATCCTCACCACGCCGGTGCGCCAGCGGACGACGAGACCGCAGCAGCGTCCGGGGCCGAGCCGGACGGCCCTCGTGCTGCGGGCCCTGGCCCGTTTCGTCGTCGCTGTGCTGCGGGGGCTCGGGCGAGCGCTCGTCTGGATCTGGCACCTGCTCGCCGCCGGCCTCGGCGGGCTGGTACGCCGGATCGGCGGCGGGGCACGCGACCTCGACCCGGCGCACCGGCGCGACGGGCTGGGCCTGTTGGCGCTGGCAGCCGCCCTCGTCCTCGCGTTCGGAGCGTGGACGCACCGCGGCGGCTGGGCGGGCGGCTGGCTCAGCGGCGCGGTCCGCTGGGTGGCCGGATCGGGCGTGGTCGTCGTGCCGCTGCTGCTCGCCGCGCTCGCCTGGCGGCTGCTCCGCCGGCCCGGCGACGGGGCCGGCCGTGGCCGGCTGCTGATCGGCCTGGCGGCGCTGGCGGCCGGCCTGCTCGGGCTGCTC
>JBPCOX010000168.1:0-3446 GCA_050999825.1 Mycobacteriales bacterium | reverse complement strand
GCGGAGGTCGCGGCCACCACCGCCGGCAGTGCCTGCCAGTGGTCCCGATGCCGATGGGTGGTCACGACGCGCGCCAGCCGGTCCAGCCCGAGCAGCTCCAGCAGCCGGTCCGGCTCCGCGGCGGCGTCCACCAGCAGCACCTCGCCGGTCTGCGCGCAGCGGAGCAGGTAGGCGTTGTTGTCCATCGGCCCCACGGCCGCCTTGGTCACCCGTAGGCCGGGCAGCTCCCGGACGCCGGCCGGACCGCCGACCTGGACCTCGCCGGTGTAGCTGGTCACCGTCCACCTCGCTGTGGGGAAGAGAACTGTCGGAGCCGGCCTCTAGCATGGCCGTAGGCCACGACCGGCCTCCCAGCGCCTCCGCAAGGAGCCTCCCTCGCTGGTCACGGCAAGGACCGACCGCTTCTGGAGTTGAGCCCGGCCCATGGCCGACCGCCTGGTCATCCGCGGCGCGCGCGAGCACAACCTGCGCGACGTCTCGCTCGACCTGCCCCGGAACGCGCTGATCGTCTTCACCGGACTGTCCGGCTCCGGCAAGTCCAGCCTCGCCTTCGACACGATCTTCGCCGAGGGCCAGCGTCGCTACGTCGAGTCGCTGTCGGCGTACGCCCGCCAGTTTCTCGGTCAGATGGACAAGCCGGACGTCGACTTCATCGAGGGCCTGTCGCCGGCGGTCTCCATCGACCAGAAGTCCACCTCCCGCAACCCCCGCTCCACGGTCGGGACCATCACCGAGGTCTACGACTACCTCCGGCTGCTCTACGCCCGCGCCGGCGCGCCGCACTGCCCCAGGTGCGGCCGGCCGATCGCGCGCCAGACCCCGCAGCAGATCGTCGACCGGGTGCTCGAGCTGCCCGAGGGCTCGCGCTTCGCCGTCCTCGCGCCGGTGGTGCGCGGCCGCAAGGGCGAGTACGCCGAGCTCTTCCGCGAGCTGCAGACCAAGGGCTTCAGCCGGGCGCGGGTGGACGGGGCGACGATCAGCCTGGCCGAGCCGCCGACGCTGAAGAAGTACGAGAAGCACACGATCGAGGTCGTGGTCGACCGGCTGACGGTCAAGGACACGGCCCGCCGCCGGCTCACCGACTCCGTCGAGACCGCGCTCGGCATCGGCGGCGGCCTGGTGGTGCTCGACTTCGTCGACCTGCCGGCCGATGACCCGCATCGCGAGCGCACCTTCTCCGAGCACCTGGCGTGTCTCTACGACGACCTGTCCTTCGACGAGCTGCAGCCGCGCTCGTTCTCGTTCAACTCGCCGTTCGGCGCCTGCCCCGAGTGCTCGGGCCTGGGCACCCGCAAGGAGGTCGATCCCGACCTCGTGGTGCCCGACCCGGCGTTGTCGCTGGCCGAGGGGGCGGTGGCGCCGTGGTCGAGCGGCCAGTCGATGGACTACTTCGGCCGGCTGCTGGAGGCGGTGGCGGTCGCGGTCGGCTTCCGGCTCGACGCCCCCTGGGAGCGGCTGCCTGCCAAGGCCCGCAACGCGGTCCTGCACGGCCATGACACCGAGGTGCACGTCCGCTACCGCAACCGCTACGGCCGCGAGCGCTCCTACTACACCGCCTTCGAGGGGGTGGTGCCCTTCCTCGAGCGGCGGCACCGCGAGGCCGAGTCCGACGCGGGGCGGGAGCGGTGGGAGGGCTACCTGCGCGACGTGCCCTGTCCGGCCTGCGGGGGAGCTCGGCTCAAGCCCGAGTCGCTGGCGGTCACCCTCGGCGGCCGGTCCATCGCCGAGGTGGCCCGGCTGCCGATCGGCGAGTGCGCGAAGTACCTCGGCGGCCTCGAGCTCGGTGCCCGCGAGGCGCGGATCGCCGAGCGGGTGCTCAAGGAGGTCAACGCCCGGCTCGGCTTCCTGCTCGACGTGGGCCTCGACTACCTCTCCCTGGACCGGCCCGCGGCCACCTTGGCCGGTGGCGAGGCGCAGCGGATCCGGCTGGCCACCCAGATCGGCTCCGGCCTGGTCGGCGTCCTCTACGTGCTCGACGAGCCGTCGATCGGGCTGCACCAGCGCGACAACCGCCGGCTGATCGACACGCTGCTCCGGCTGCGCGACCTGGGCAACACCCTGATCGTCGTGGAGCACGACACCGACACCATCCGCACCGCCGACTGGGTCGTCGACATCGGCCCGGGCGCCGGCGAGCACGGCGGCGAGGTGGTCGTCTCCGGACCGGTGGAGAAGCTGCTGGCCAGCGAGGTCTCGGTGACCGGTGCCTACCTGTCCGGGCGGCGGTCCATCCCGGTGCCCGACATCCGCCGCCGGCCGACGTCCCGGCTGCTGACCGTGCACGACGCTCGCGAGCACAACCTGCGAGACATCACGGTGTCGTTTCCGTTGGGCTGCCTCGTCGCCGTCACCGGCGTCTCCGGCTCGGGCAAGTCCACCCTGGTCAACGACATCCTCTACGCCGTACTCGCCAGCCGGCTCAACGGCGCTCGCACCGTCCCGGGGCGCCACCGCCGGGTGACCGGCCTGGCCGACGTCGACAAGGTGGTCGGCGTCGACCAGAGCCCCATCGGGCGTACGCCGCGGAGCAACCCGGCGACCTACACCGGCGTCTTCGACCACATCCGTCGGCTGTTCGCCGAGACCACCGAGGCCAAGGTGCGCGGCTACCAGCCGGGTCGGTTCTCCTTCAACGTCAAGGGGGGCCGCTGCGAGGCCTGCTCCGGCGACGGCACCATCAAGATCGAGATGAACTTCCTGCCGGACGTCTACGTGCCGTGTGAGGTCTGCTCCGGCGCGCGCTACAACCGCGAGACGCTAGAGGTCCACTTCAAGGGCAAGACAGTTTCCGAGGTGCTCGACCTCTCGATCGAGGAGGCGCTGGCCTTCTTCGAGGCGGTGCCGGCGATCTCCCGGCACCTGGGGACACTGAACGACGTGGGGCTGGGCTACGTCCGGCTCGGTCAGCCGGCCCCGACGCTGTCCGGCGGCGAGGCGCAGCGGGTCAAGCTCGCCGCCGAGCTGCAGAAGCGCTCCACCGGCCGGACCGTATACGTGCTCGACGAGCCGACCACGGGCCTGCACTTCGAGGACATCCGCAAGCTGCTCGGCGTCCTGGGCCGGCTGGTCGACGCCGGTAACACCGTCATCGTGATCGAGCACAACCTCGATGTGATCAAGACGGCCGACTGGGTCGTCGATCTGGGCCCTGAGGGCGGCAGCGGCGGCGGCCTGGTCGTCGCGGAGGGCACCCCCGAGGCGGTCGCCGTCGCGCCTGGTAGCCACACCGGAACTTTCCTTCGGGACGTGCTGGTGGGACGGCTCAGCACGGCGCGCCCGCCAGCACCGCCGGTGCTGGCCGAGGCACGCCGTTGAGTGCCTACCCACCCGACCGCCGTCGCGGCCGTGAACCAAACGCCACGAGTGGCCGTTAGGCGCATATGGGGAGCGTTTCGAGCCCGGGAGCCGCCGGCGCTTCACCTCCGCGGCCCGGCCTGCGGGGCTCG
>JBPCOX010000119.1:0-3498 GCA_050999825.1 Mycobacteriales bacterium | reverse complement strand
CCCAGGCCGACGGCGGGACCCATGTGGCCTCGACCCGCTCGATCGGCGGCATCGAGGTGGTCAAGGTCGAGAACAAGGGCAAGGCCAACCGCCGGCTGCGGATCCGGCTGCCCTGACCCGCGCCCCGTGCCCCCGCGCACGCGTCGTCCGACGTGACCACTCGTGCACACAACTGCCCGGTGGGTGACTCGTCCCCGTTGTGGCGCAGGCTCAGCGCCCGGTCACCCTCCGGCAGATGTGTGCATAAGTCCTCAGTGCTGGTCGCTCACCGGGATGGCAGGCTGGCGGGCGTGGAGAGCATGCTCGTTCGTGGCGACATCACCGACCAACGGGTCGACGCGGTGGTCAACGCCGCCAACTCCACGTTGCTGGGCGGCGGCGGGGTCGACGGCGCCATCCACCGGTGCGGCGGTCCCGCGATCCTCGCCGCCTGCCGGGAGCTGCGACGTACGACGCTGCTCGAAGGGCTGCCCACGGGCCGTGCCGTGGCGACGACCGCAGGGGAGCTGCCGGCCCGCTGGGTGATCCACGTCGTCGGACCCGTCCACGATCGCTCCGAGGATCGGTCGGATCTGCTGGCGTCGTGCTACCGGGAGGCGCTTGGCGTGGCCGACGAGCTGGGCGCCCGCACGGTCGCCTTTCCCGCGGTCTCGGCCGGCGCCTACGGCTGGCTGGTGGCGGACGCGGCCCGGATCGGCGTCGCGACCGTGCGGGCGGCCGTGACGTCGGTCGAGGAGGCGCGCTTCGTCCTCTACAGCGAGGACGCCTACGCCGCCTTCGCTGCGGCCCTCGGGCCCTAGGACGTCTCTCGGTGCACCTTGTGCTGGGCGGCCTGCGCGAGCGGCTTGACCACCAGCAGGTCGACGTTGACGTGCGCGGGCCGGGTCACTGCCCAGACCACGCAGTCGGCGACGTCGTCGGCGGTCAGCGGCTGCCGTACGCCGGCGTAGACGGCCGCAGCGCGCTCGGCGTCGCCACCGAACCGGCGCAGGCTGAACTCCTCGGTGGCGACCATCCCCGGTGCGATCTCGGTCACCCGGACCGGCCGGCCGCACAGCTCGAGCCGGAGCGTCTCGGCCAGCGCGGTCGCGCCGTGCTTCGCGGCGGTGTAGCCACCGCCGCCTTCGTACACGAGGTGCCCGGCCGTGGAGCTCATCACCACTACGTGTCCGGCGCCGCTCGCAACCAGGGCCGGCAGCAGCGCCTGGGTAACCCGGAGCACCCCCAGGACGTTCACGTCGTACATCGCCCGCCAGTCCTCCGGGTCCGCCTCGGCGATGAGGTCCAAGCCGAGCGCGTTGCCGGCGTTGTTGACGAGCACTGCGCAGTCGGGCACCGCCTCGGCCAGCTGCGCGACCGAGGCGGCGTCCGTGACGTCCAGCTCGATCGGACGGCCGCCGATCTCGGCTGCCAGCACGTCCAGGCGGTCCAGCCGCCGGGCGGCCAGCACGACATCGAAGCCGGCCGCCGCCAGCTGGCGAGCCGTCGCTTCGCCGATGCCGCTGCTGGACCCGGTAACGACAGCTGTAACCGTGCTCACTGGATCCTCCGGTGGCCGACTAAGGCAAGGGGTCCAAGCCCCGAGGCCGTCTGGGCTGCTTGGCACTACATCCTTCCGCTTCGCTGGTCGCCATGCGCCAGCGTCGCGCACTCACGCGCCCGGGAATCCGGGCAGCCCAACTTCGGTTCGCCGTACGGGAACGACCAGCGAGGGAGGTGGCGCGGTGACGGTGCCGCTTACCCGTAGGCCGTCGCGTCTCGGCCGGGCAGCGCTCCCTCGCCGGGTCGCCACGGTCAGCGTGCACACCTCGCCGCTGGAACAGCCCGGCACCGGTGACGCCGGCGGCATGAACGTCTATGTCGTCGAGGTGGCCAAGCGCCTGGCCGCGGTCGGCATCGAGGTCGAGATCTTCACCCGGGCGACGTCGAGCGAGGTGCCGCCGTCGGTGGAGCTGGCCCCCGGCGTGACGGTCCGGCACGTAACGGCCGGACCGTTCGAGGGTCTGGGCAAGCACGACCTGCCGGCTCAGCTGTGCGCGTTCACCTCCGGCGTACTGCGGGCGGAGGCGGCCCGCGAACCCGGCCACTACGACCTGATCCACTCGCACTACTGGCTTTCCGGTCAGGTCGGCTGGCTGGCCTCCGAGCGCTGGGGCGTTCCGCTGGTCCACTCCATGCACACGATGGCCAAGGTCAAGAACGCCTCGCTGGCGGAGGGCGACTATCCCGACCCGGTCGCCCGCGAGATCGGGGAGGCGCAGGTCGTCGAGGCGGCGGACCGGCTCATCGCCTCCACCGACGAGGAGGCGTCCCAGCTGGTCGAGCTCTACGACGCCGACCCCGCCCGGGTCGCCCGGGTAGCGCCGGGGGTCGATCTCGACGTCTTCGGCCCCGGCCCGGCGGGTACGGCCCGGGCCCGGCTCGGCCTGCCGCCGGACGGGGTTGTGCTGCTCTTCGCGGGCCGGATCCAGCCGCTGAAGGCGCCCGACGTCGTGCTGCGCGCCGCGGCTCTGCTGCTGGAGCGCGATCCACGGCTGCGGTCCCGACTGGTCGTCGCGATCGTGGGAGGGCCCAGCGGCACCGGACTGGCGGAGCCGGCGCACCTGCAGCGGCTGGCCGTCGAGCTGGGTCTTGCCGACATCGTCCGGTTCCAGCCGCCAGTGCCTCAGCGCGAGCTGGCCGACTGGTACCGCGCCGCGACCGCCTGCGTCGTGCCGTCGTACAACGAGTCCTTCGGGCTGGTGGCCATCGAGGCACAGGCGTGCGGGACGCCCGTGATCGCCGCGGCCGTGGGCGGCCTGCGGACCGCGGTCGCGCACGGTTCCTCAGGGCTCTTGGTTCACGGCCATGAGCCTGCGGACTACGCGGCCGCCGTACGCCGGCTGCTGGACGACCCGGTGCTGCGTCGCGGCCTGTCGCACGGGGCGCTGCGGCACGCCGCAGGCTTCAGCTGGGCGGCGACCGCGACCGGCGTACTGCAGGTCTACCGCGACGTGCTGGCCGAGCCCGCCCAGCGGATGGCCGCCGCCCGTTGACGCGCCTGTCCGACCTCGACGCGGTCCTCCGCGCTGCGCTCGACGAGCAGGAGCTGCCCTACCAGCGCACCGCTCCCGGCGCTTACCTGGTCCGGCTCGAAGGCAGCCACAAGCTGGCCACGATGACCTGGCTCGTCGTCGGCCAGCACAGCCTGCGAGTCGAGGCCTTCGTCGTCCGCCGGCCAGAGGACAACGTCGAGGCTGTCTACCGGTTCCTGCTCGGCCGCAACGCCCGGATGTTCGGCGTCGCCTTCTCGGTTGACGCCCTGGGCGACGTCTACCTGGTTGGCCGGCTCCCGCTGGCGGCAGTCACCGCGGCAGAGATCGACCGCCTGCTGGGCTGCGTGCTCACCTACTCGGACGAGAGCTTCAACACGGTGCTGGAGATCGGCTTCGCCGCCTCGATCCGCAGGGAGTGGGAGTGGCGGCGCAAGCGAGGCGAGAGCACCGCGAACCTGGCCGC
>JBPCOX010000103.1:0-8646 GCA_050999825.1 Mycobacteriales bacterium | reverse complement strand
TGCTGTGGCTGGCGCTGCTGTGCCCGCTGTTCGATGGTGGCGCGCTGCTCAGGGCTCGTCGGCTGGGGCGTTGACCCGCCCGGCGCCACGCTGGCGTCGGGATCCCGCCGTCCTGCTCGCTCTGGCGGCAGCCCTCGTGGTGGCCGCCTGCACGGGGCTGATGATCCTCAACCGAGCTGATTCCGGGGGCTCGCCCCGGACGCGTGCTGCGGTGTCTGCCACGGCTGGTGCTGGGCTTGGGGTCGGTTCTGCCCCGGGCCGCCCCGCCACTGCCGCCGGAGCCGCCGGGCATCCTCACCGACGGCGACCTGGCCGTGGATCCGGCCGCTCACCAGGTGAGGCTCGCCGGCGTACCCGTCATGCTCACCGCCCGGGAGTACGACCTGTTGCTGTTCCTGCTGCGCCATCCCCGCCAGGCCTTCGGCCGCCGCCAGCTGCTCGAGCGGGTCTGGGGGTGGTCCTACGGCGACTCCTCCACGGTCACCGTCCATGTCCGCCGGCTGCGCGAGAAGGTCGAGGTCGACCCCACCGCCCCGACCCGGATCGTCACGGTCTGGGGCGTCGGCTACCGCTACGAGCCTGCGCGCCTGGCCACCGAGGTGTCGTGATGCTGGCGCAGCACCTGCCGGGACTCCTCGCGGCGTGCCTGCTGTCCGCCGTGGTCGTGACGGTCGCCGGCGTGGTCGTGCTGCGCCTGGTGCGGTCGCGGTCGATGGCGACCTCGGTGGCGGTGGTGGCCGGCGTGTCCGCGCTCTGCGTGGCGGCCGCCGCGGGCGTCGGTGGGGCGGCGATGTTCCTCAGCCGGCCCGAGCTCGATGTCGTCCTGGTCATCGCGGCCGTGTCCGGCGTGGCCGGTCTGGCGGCCGCGTTGGTGCTGGCCAGGTCGATGGTGGCCGGGAGCCAAGCCCTCGTCGCCTCGGCCCGCGAGGTGGGCACGGGCTCGTCGTTCTCGGCGCCCGATGTCCCCACGGCCGAGCTGGCCGAGCTGGCCGCCGAGCTATCCACCGCCAACGAGCGGCTGTCGGCCGCCCGGGACCGGGCCGCGGCGCTGGAGCAGAGCCGTCGCGAGCTCGTGGCCTGGGTGAGCCACGACCTGCGTACGCCGCTCGCCGGCCTGCGGGCGATGGCCGAGGCGCTGGAGGACGGCGTGGTCGACGACGCCGAGACGGTGCAGCGCTACCACGGTCGGATGCTTATCGAGACCGACCGTCTCACCGGGCTCGTCGACGACCTCTTCGAGCTCTCCCGGATCCACGCCGGCTCGCTGCGGCTGTCCTTACAGCAGGTGGCCCTGGCCGACCTGGTCTCCGACGCCCTGGCCAGTGCCGACCCGCTGGCCCGCGCCAAGGGCGTCCGGCTCCAGGGGCGGGCGCCGGACGGGCTGCCGGTGCGGGTAGACGTACCGGAGCTCGGCCGGGTCCTGCGCAACCTGCTCGCCAACGCGATCCGGCACACGCCCAGCGATGGCGCCGTGGAGGTGGTCGGCGCCGTGGAGGGTGGCTGCGCCTACGTCACCGTCTCCGACGCCTGCGGCGGCATCCCGGCCGCCGACCTTCCCCGGGTCTTCGACGTTGCGTTCCGCGGCACCGCCGCTCGGACTCCGGAGCCTGATGGTGGCGCCGGGCTCGGGCTCGCGATCTCCCGCGGCATAGTCCAGGCGCATTCCGGGGAGATCGACGTGGCCAACGTCGGAGCCGGCTGCCGATTCGTCGTGCGGCTGCCGCTGGCGGCCGGCGGCGGGTAGCCGACGACGGGCGGGCGTACCTGATGCTCACTTCGGGCAGCATCGGGGTCATGTCGTCCCTGCGCCGGTCTGGAGATCGGGCCGCCTCACACCGTCGCTCCGCCCCGGTGCCGGCTCCCCCCGACGCCGTGGCGGCGTCGGCCCGCCCGGTCGCGACGGTGTCCTCGGCGAGTGCCGCACCCGACCCCGGGTCCCGCGGCCCGGTGCGAGGACGCCCGGAGTCCGCCGACGTCCCGCCGCTGCTGCGCGCCGCCGCCGCCTGGAGCTGGCGAGTGCTCGCCGTGGTGGCCGCGGTGCTGCTGCTGCTCCTGCTCGTGGCCCGGTTGCGCGTCCTGGCGCTGGCCTTCGTCGCCGCCCTGTTCTTCACCTCACTGCTTCGGCCCCTCGCGCTTCGACTGCGGGCCGCCGGAGCGCCGAGGCTGTTGGCCACCTGGGTGAGCATGCTGACCGCCCTGCTCGTGGTCGGCCTCGTCGTCGCATTCGTGGCCAACCGCACCGGTGCGGAGATCCCGGCCCTACGCCAGAGCCTCGGCGGGGGGCTCGGCCGGGTGCGCGACTACCTGGCCGGAGCGCCTTTCAACCTCGACGCCAAGTCGCTCGACCGGTTGGGGGCCTCGGTCAACAACGCCGTCAGCCAGAACCGGGAGAAGATCACGGCCGGCGTGCTCTCGGGAGCCACGCTGGCCGGTGAGGTCGTGACCGGGCTGTTGCTGGCCCTGTTCACGACGTTCTTCCTGGTCTACGACGGCGAGCGGATCTGGGGCTGGGTGGTAGGCGTGTTCTCCCGCGGCTCCCAGCATCACGTTCGGGAGGCGGGCAGCCGGGCCTGGACCGCACTGACCGGCTACGTGCGGGGCACCGTCCTGGTCGCCACCTTCGACGCCGTCTTCATCGGGCTCTCGTTGCTGCTCATCCGGGTCCCGCTGGTAGTGCCGCTGGCGCTGCTGACCTTCTTCGCCGCCTTCATCCCGCTGGCCGGTGCGACCGCCGCCGGGGCCGCCGCCGTCCTCGTCGCCCTGGTCGCCAAGGGTCCGTTCGCAGCGCTGCTGGTGCTCGCGGCTGTGATCGCGGTGCAGCAGATCGAGGCCCACGTGCTGCAGCCGCTCGTCCTCGGCCGTGCGGTGAACCTGCACCCGCTAGCGGTCGTGTTCGCGATCACGACCGGCGCCATCCTGGCCGGTATCCCTGGCGCGCTGGTGTCCGTCCCGATCGCCGCGGTGGTCAATGCCGTGACCAAGTACTTCGTCGGTGTCACCCGCCATTCCGACGCCGCGCTGGCCGGCTCCGCGCAGGCGGGCGGTGGCGAGCTCGCGCATCCCGTCGGCGAACGGGATCCCCGCGACGAAACCGAGGCGCTGGCGCACTAGGTCCGGCTCAGCGACGATGTGCCGCACGTCGCCGAGGCGGTACTCCCCGGTCACCTCGGGTCGCGGCCCGCCGTACGCCGCCGCGAGCGCGGTCGCCATCTCGCCCACCGTGTGCGGCTCCCCACTGGCCACGTTGTACGCCGCAAAGCCCGGCCCGGGCCCCTCCGACAGCGCCAGCAGGTTGGCGCGGGCCACGTCACGGACGTGGACGAAGTCGCGGCGCTGGTGGCCGTCCTCGAACACCTGGGGGGCGCGCCCCGCCGACAGCGCGGAACGGAAGATCGCCGCGACGCCGGCGTATGGGGTGTCCCGCGGCATCCGCGGCCCGTAGACGTTGTGGTACCGCAGCGCCGTGACGCTCCCCCCGACGCTGCGGGCCCATGAAGCGCACAGGTGCTCCTGCGCGACCTTGGTCGCGGCGTAGACGTTGCGGGGGTCCAGCGGTGCGTCCTCCGGCACCGTGGCCATGGTCAGCTCACCGGCGCACTCGGGACAGCGCGGCTCGAACCGGCCGGCGGCGAGGTCGGCCCCCGCCCGCGGGCCCGGTCGCACGAAGCCGTGCCGGTCGCAGCGGTAGCGGCCCTCCCCGTAGACCACCATCGAGGAGGCCAGCACCAGCCGGCGCACCCCGGCCGCCGCCATCTCCCGCAGCAGCACGGCGGTGCCCAGGTCGTTGCAGCTGACGTAGTCGGGGAGGTCCCCGACGTCCACACCGAGGCCGACCATCGCCGCCTGGTGACAGACCGCGTCGACGCCGGCAAGGCAACGGCGTACGACGACCGGGTCCCGGACGTCGCCGAGCACGGCCTCCCCGTCGGTCGTCGGCAGGGCCGTACCGGGAGCGTGGGCTGCCGGCAGCAGGGCGTCGAGGACGCGTACGTGGGCACCGCGCCGGAGGAGCTCCTCCACCACGTGCGAGCCGATGAAGCCGGCCCCGCCGGTGACGAGCACGCGCACGCAGGGAGGTTAGGACCTCCGGAGATGTTCCGCGCGCCGAGGTGGTTTCTAGGCCCGCCACATCGGTAAGCCTCCGAGGCGAGAGGTGGCCCCGCAAGAGGGCTCACACGCCAAGGGACGGAGCGCCATGAACCACGACTACGCCAGCTGGGCCGGCCGGGACCTCGTCGGGTCCGACGGTTCGAAGATCGGGACCATCGACCAGCTCTACGCCGACAAGGACACCGGTGAGCCGACGTTCGCGACGGTAAACACCGGCATGTTCGGTTCGAAGACCAACTTCGTGCCGGTCAGCGGCGCCAACATGACCGGCGACGACGTGTCGGTCCCCTACGACAAGGATCTGGTCAAGTCGGCTCCGAACGTCGACCCCGACGGCGAGATCACGCCGGAGGAGGAGCAGCGCCTCTACCAGCACTACAACATGAGCGCGCCGGGCGGCTACAACGACACGACCCGCGACTACGACACCGACGAGACGACCACCCGGACCGAGGGCTACGACGCGACGTCCCGGGCCGGGGTCAGCGACACCACCGACGACGCGATGACCCGCTCGGAAGAGCGCCTGCGGGTCGGCACGGAGCAGCAGGAAGTAGGCCGGGCTCGGCTGCGCAAGTACGTCACCACGGAGAACGTGCAGCAGACCGTGCCGGTCACCCGCGAGGAGGTCCGGATCGATCGCGAGCCGATCACCGACGCCAACGTCGGCGACGCCATGTCGGGGCCGGACCTGACCGAGGACGTACACGAGGTGACGCTTACCGAAGAGCGGCCGGTCGTCGAGAAGGAGACCGTGCCGGTCGAGCGGGTGCGCCTTGGCAAGGAGCAGGTGACCGAGAACGTCGAGGTCACCGAGCAGGTTCGCCAGGAGCAGATCGAGACCGACGGCGGCGACGTCACCGACCGTAGGGACGACACGCGCACCCGGTAGGTTCGGTGAACCGCCCCGCCCCCGTCGGGGCGGGGCGGTTCGCTTTGTGACCGCTTTGTCACCAGCCGGCGATAGACCGCACAGGAGGGCCCCCCGGCCGAGAGGATTGCCAGCATGGGGAGCCGGAGATGAGCCGTCGAGGCGCCCTGGTGCTGCGCCTGGTGCCGCTGGACCTCCCCCCGGCCGGTCCGCCGCAGGTTCCCGGCACGCCGGGCGAGGTGCGACCTTGGGTCGACGCAGTCGCCGCTGCAGCGGATCCCTGCCTCGTGCTCCTCGTGGACGGCCGGCTGGCCGCCGCCTCGGCCTCTGCCGCCGCCCTGTTCGGACGCCCGGGGACCGAGATCGTCGGCCGCCGCCTGCTCGAGGTTCTCGCCGTGATCGACTTCACCGCCGCCGCCCGTCCCGACACCGACTATGCCGAGCGCATCGCCCCACTGCTGGTGCTGCGGTCCGGAGCGCCGGCCCGCGGGCTGCTGCGGATCCGTCGCGACGACGGCAGCCGGCTCACCCTCGACGCCGTCGCCGCCCCGCTACGCGGTCCCGCCGGCGCCATCGCGGGGTCCGTGGCCTTTCTCGCCGCCGTACCGGTCTCCTGAAACTGAGCTCGCCGATGTCACGGAGCCAGGCCGGCGGCCGCCGCCGCAGCGGTCGCGGCGACCAGCACCGCCTTGGCGGGCCGCCCGAGCGCGGCCGCAGCCGCGGCCACATCGTCGTACTCCGGTACGGCGTTGACCACGGCGCCGGCCAGCCGGGCGATCTTCATCCGGATCACCTGACCGTCGACCGTCACCGTGGTGGTCTCCCGGGCCAGCACCTGCCGGCCGATCCGCGACTCCCGTAGCCCGATCGTCGTCGTCTCGGTGAAGACGATCCGGCGGACGGCGTCGGCCCCGCTGGGCGCCACCAGCACCGCGAGGGTATGCGCGGGGCGGCCCTTCTTCATCAGGATGGGGGTGAGCCAGGCGTCCGCGGCGCCGGCCTCGAGCAGCCGGCCGAGCACCGCGGGCCACAGTCGCGGATCGAGGTCGTCGACGTTCGCCTCCAGCACGAGCATGTCGGTCGGGAGCTCCTCGGCTGCGGCTGCCGGCGTGCCCAGCACAAGCCGCAGGACGTTCGGCAGCTCGTCGAGCTCGCGGTTGCCCGCACCGGTTCCGACCGCTGCCACCCGCATGGGCGGGAGCCCGCCCCACCCGGTCACGGTCGCTGCCAGCAGCGCCGCGCCCGTCGGCGTACACATCTCGTAGCGGGCCGGCCCGGCGGACATCGGCGCGCGGGCGGCCGAGAGCAGCGAGACGACGGCCGGCGTGGGCACCGACAGCAGGCCGTGCGAGCTGTCGATCGTGCCCGAACCAAGCGTCACGGGCGAGGCCGTGGCGGCCGCGATGCCCAACGCGTGCAGACCGGCCGCCGCCCCCACGATGTCGGCGATCGCGTCCAGGCCCCCCACCTCGTGGAAGCGCACCTCCTCGGGGGTCGTGCCGTGGGCCGCCGCCTCGGCCGCCGCCAGCGCGGCGAAGACGGTCAGAGCGGTACGCCGGACCGGCTCCGGGAGGTCCGCCGACTCGAGCAGACCGCGCACCGACGCCCAGGTGCGAACCACCGCGGAGCGTGGGGCCACGACGTCGATCTTCGTCGCGGCCAGCCCACCACGGGTGACCTCGCCGACCGAGAGAAGCACCGGTTCGGTGGCTACGGCGTCGACGGCGGCCTGCAGGGTGGCGATCGGCGCTCCGGCACCGACCAGGGCGCCGAGGAACATGTCGCCGCTCGCGCCCGCGGAGCAGTCCCACCAGGCGATCCGGTTCATCGATGCGCGGCCCGGCGGGCGACGCGGGCGGCGAACACGCCGGCGCCGAAGCCGTTGTCGATGTTGCACACCACCACGCCGGGCGCACAGGAGTTCAGCATCGCGAGCAGTGCCGCGAGGCCGCCGTACGACGCCCCGTAGCCCACACTGGTCGGTACGGCGACGCACGGCGTGCCGACCAGGCCACCCACCACGCTCGGCAGGGCTCCCTCCATGCCGGCCACCACGACCAGGCAGTCCGCCGCCTCGAGAGCTGCTCGGGCGGCTACCAGCCGGTGGAGGCCGGCGACGCCGACGTCGGTCACCCGCTCCACCGCCGCCCCGAACGCGCGCGCGACAAACGCCGCCTCGCCGGCCACCGGCCCGTCGCTGGTGCCGGCACTGACCACGCAGACGCCGCCGGTCGTCGCCGGCAGCGGGCCCACCGCGACACAACCGGCCTCGAGGTCGACCAGAGCGTTCGGGAAGGCGGCCAGCACCGCGGTCAACCCCGCCGGCGGCACCCTGGTGGCCACTGCCGGCCGATCCCCAGGTCCCCGCACCAAGGCCTGCAGCAGCGCCACCGTCTGCTCCGGGGTCTTGCCCGCGCCGTAGACGACCTCGGGGTCGCCGGTGCGCAGGCCGCGGTGGGTGTCGAGCCGGGCGAAGCCGAGGTCGGCGTACCCCACGTCCGCGCCAAGGGGCCCCGCCGCGAGCTGCTCGACCGCCGCGTCGACCCCGGTGGCGCCGGCTGCCACGCGGGCGAGCAGCTCGCGCACCTCCGAGCGGTCCATACCGCCCACCGTAGGCAATCACCATGGTGACGCTGCGAGGACCTAGCCGACCGGAGCCCCGGATCCCCAGAACGGCGTGTCGCTGGGCCAGGTTGTGGTCCCAGTTGTCCCACCGACCCCAGGAATATTCAGGCGTCCCGAGACCGCGGGAAGATTTGGCGGCTCGGCAGCGGAGCGGGCCGCGATACGGCACTGTTGGGCCCATCGCGTCGCCGTCCGACCCGGACGGGCGACCGGAGCAGAAGTTGTCGAGGCCTTGGAGGCCGCATGCATCGCACAACCGTCCGTGCAGCGAAATGGAGCACACCGCTCCTGCTGCTCTTCCCCCTGGTATCGCTGACGACCGGCAGCGGCCAGGCGGGCAACGAGTCCAGGGGTGCCGGCGTTCTCTCGCACCTGTCCTCGGGCGTGACGTCCCGGCAGTACCTCATGCACCCGCAGGACGCCCCCGAGGCGGTCCGTCCCGGCTACGAGGCGGCCGCGAAGGCGATCGGCCAGGCCAAGGCCGCCGGCGGCTCGGCTCCGGCCGCCGCCCGCACGGTGGATGGCCTGCTCCGCTTCAACCGCGACTCGCTCGGCCTGCCGCAGAACGAGGATTCGGTCAGTGCTTGTTGGAACAAGCCGGACGTCGTCCTCGGTGGGACCAACGACTACCGCGGTCTGGTCAACCCCAAGGGCAACTTCACCGGCTGGCACTACTCCGACAACGGCGGCAAGAGCCTGACCAACGAGGGCCTGCTGCCCACGGTCGGCGTCTTCGGCAAGCAGGTCCCCTCCGGTGGCGACCCCGTCAATGTCGCGACCGAGACCTGTGACTACCTCTATGCCGGCAGCCTCAACTACGACCCGTTCGACCCGTTCGGCAAGCCGAGCGCGGTCGGTGTGTACCGCACCACCCCCGCGCGACTGGCGTCCTGCGCCGGCGGCGACGCACCGGCGTGCTGGCCGGTACGACGTGCGGTTGCCCAGAGCAAGGAGAAGGGACACTTCCTCGACAAGGAGTGGATGACGGTCGGCCGCAGCGGCGACGCCGGCATGGTGGTCTGGGTCACCTACACCGACTT
>JBPCOX010000035.1:0-5132 GCA_050999825.1 Mycobacteriales bacterium | reverse complement strand
CGACGCGCGCAGTGCCTGGTTCCGCTGGGCGCATCTGAACACCGACGACCTGGCCGGAACGGCGGCAGAGGCCGGGCTCGCGGTGCACGACCGCTGGACGGTCGCGAGCCGCTGGTTCGCCGAGCTGCGCAGCAGCTCGTCGAGGAGGACATCGGTCGCTGGATCGCGCTCGACCGGGCGTTGTGGATTGCGCGGGGCTGGCGGCCGCTGGCGCGCCGCGCGGGCTGGCGCAGAGCCGCGGGTCCTTGCTGCGCTGGACGACGACGGTGGCCTCCCGCAGAGCTACGGCGGCGATCCCCGCCGGCGAGACGCCGCCGCGCTGATGGCGGTGGTATTCGGGCTGCTGCACGGCGCGGACCCTCGCGCCGTCCGGCTGGTCGACGTCACCCTCGCCGAGCTGTCCGCCGGGCCGTTTGTGTATCGCTATCCACCCGGGCCCGATGATGGCTTTGCCGGTCAGGAGGGTGCTTTCGTTCCGGTGTCCTGGTGGGCGGTGTCCGCGCTCGCAGCCACCGGGCGGTACGCCGAGGCACTGGCCCGGGCCGAGGCGCTCGATGCCGTACTGCCGCCGTTGATCCCCGAGGAGATGGACCCGGTCGAGCACCGGCCGCTGGGCAATACGCCGCTGCTGTGGTCGTACATGGAGGCGGCCCGCGCGCTCTACCACCTCGACGTTGCCCGGTTGCGCCGGCGCTACGGCTGCGTCGGGCTGCTCGTCTGGCGGGTGGCCCGCTACCTGCGGCTGCGCTCCGCGGGGCGAGCCCCGCGTGAGCCCCCGACCGTGCGGCAAACCTCAAGCTGGGTGGGCTGTGCGGGGGCTGCCATCCTGAGGAGCATGACCGATCGGCGACTGCGCGTCAGCCTGCCGCTCGCCCTGCTCGCCGGCCTGGCGACCTACGGCGCCTTCCCGCCCCTCGATATCTGGCCGCTGGCGGCGATCGGCCCGGCGCTGCTGCTGGTCGCGCTCGGCGGCAGTTCGCTCCGGCGCGCCGCGCTACTCGGTCTCGGCTACGGCGCCGCGGTGTTTTCCCCGCTGCTGTCCTGGCTGGTCAACGTCGGTGTCGTTCCCTACCTCGGGCTGGCGGCCGTCGAGACGCTGATCGGTGCCGTGCTGGCGGTCGCGCTCCGGCTTTCGATGCGGGTCCGCTGGTGGCCGCTCGGCGCCGCCGCGGTGTGGGTGGGGGTCGAAGCGGTGCGCGACCGGGTGCCCTACGGCGGCTTTCCGTGGGGCCGGCTGGCCTTCAGCCAGGCCGACTCACCCGCCCTTGGCTGGTCCGCGGTCGGTGGCGCACCATTGGTCAGCTTCCTCGTCGCGCTGGTCGCGGCGCTGCTGGCGTGGTTGGCTTTGTCGTCCTCCTGGCGCTCGGCCCGCATGCCGGCGGCGGTGCTGGCGGGCGCGGCGGTGCTAGCCGCGTCGGGTGCCGCGCTGCCGACGTCAGGCACGCCGCACGGGCAGCTGCGGGTGGCGGTCGTCCAGGGCAACGTCCCCCGCTCGACCGACGTCGCCGAGCAGCAGCGCAAGCTCACGGTGCTGCGCAACCACGTGCAGGCCAACGCCGTACTGGCTGACCGGGTGCGCTCGGGAAAGGTGGCGGCGCCGGATCTCGTCGTGTGGCCGGAGAACGCCACCGACCTCGATCCGGGCAACGTCCCGCTCGTACACGATCTGATCGCCGGCGCGGTGGCCGACATCGGCCGGCCGACGCTCGTGGGTGCCGTCCTCGACGCCCCGAACCACCACATCTACAACGCCGGCCAGCTCTGGTTGCCCGGCACGGGTGTCGTCCAGACCTACGTCAAGCGACGGCTGGTGCCCTTCGGCGAGTACATCCCGCTTCGCGACCTGCTCGCTCCGATCATTCCGCAGATCAAGCTGGTGCCGCGCGACTTCGCGCCTGGACACGCGGCCACGGTCTTCGATGTGGCCGGCGCGCATGTGGCCGACGTGATCTGTTACGAGATCGCCTTCGACGGGCTGGTCCGGGCGAGCGTGCGAGCCGGCGCCGACCTGCTCGTCGAGCAGACCAACGACGCGAGCTTCACCCGCGACGGCCAGCTCGGCGAGACCCGCCAGCAGCTCGCGATGGCCCGGCTGCGTGCGGTCGAGCACCGGCGCAGCGTGGTCGTCGCCTCCACCAGCGGCATCAGTGCCGTGATCGCACCAGACGGCGTGGTAGTCGCCGAGACGCCCGTGTTCACCCAGCGCGAGCTGGTCCGCACGGTGCCGCTGATCACGGCCAGCACGCTGGCCGACCGGGTCGGCGCCTGGCCGGATGTACGCCCTTTGTGCGCTTGGGTTGGCAGCGATGCTTGCCGGGTTGCTGCGTCATCGCCGTACGCCGCGCGCGGTGGCCGGCGTCGAGGACCGTGCAGCGACGGCGGTCGGCGTCTAGCTGGCGTCTCCCCGCTCGTGGTCCCGGGCCCTCGACGGGCCGTGTCAGTTCAGTGCGGTTGGTCGTCCACGAGCGACCAGGTGAGGGTCGCCAACACGCTCACCTGCTGCTCGCCGGGCTGCACTGTCAGCTCAGATTGGTACGCGCTTTGCGCGTGCCATCCGCCATTGCCACCGGCGCTGCGCGTGCCGGCCATGGTGGCTGCGCTCGGGGTCACCCTTGTTCGCGCGGGGCGCGAGGGTGTGGGCCGGGGGCTGCGGCGCCTGGCCCGGTTGCTGGCCGACGTCGCCGACGTGACGTTCCTGGCAGCCGGCGTGATGGAGGGTGACGTGCCGGTGACCGTGGGCGTACAGCCGACAGCAGGTCCCGCCACGGTGACCGTTGAGGTGCCGGGACCGGCAGGCGATGCCGTCGCGGCGGAGAGGTCAACCGACGGCGAGTCGGCGGTGCCCGGTGCCGGTAGCCCCGGACCCCGGCCGCCAGCCGGCAACGGCGCCAAGCGGACCGGCAAGAGGCGGTCCGGCACGCCGGGCGGGCGCCACTGACCTGACATCACCGCAGGAGGGCTCCGGCGGGCCATCAGGGTCCGCCGGGGCTCTCCCGTACCGGTCCAGTCGTACGCCGGCCTTCCCCCTGCCGACAATCACATGAAGGGTTTGTCGCCATGTTGATCATCCTGGCCATCGGTGCGGCGGCCACCCTGGCCGTCGTCGCCTACAACCGGCTGCGGGAGCGTGACCCGGACACCGCTGCCGAGGCCGTGCGCAACGTCCGACAGCTGGTCTCGGTGGTGGTCGTGCTGGCCCGTGCCACCAGCGCCGTGCTGGACACCCTGCAGAGTGCGCGGATGCATTCCAGGCCGGCGGGCATCAGTGGGCTGCGATACCTCGAGGAGGAGGAGGACTGATCTGATCGGGTGCGGCTCGCCATGCTGAGCGCGCGGGCATCAGTCCGGTTTTCCTCGGATTACCTCTACGAGCCATAGCCGCTGATCAAAGCCACCACGTTCCGCACGCTTTCGCAAGGCTGCGCCCCGCACCTGTTCCTCGGACAGCCCGAGGACGCTTACCAGGCTGGCCAGCACCTCCCACGTCGGCGAACCGCAACGCCATCGGCGCCATGTCGGACAAGGTCTCGTTCACGTCGAACACGACGACTGACGGCGTAGTCATGACGGCGCTCCTGTTACGCGGCTGGCCGGCGGCCTAGCGGACGATACGGGTGGCGGGCTGGAAGAGCGCCCAGGCGAACCAGAACGTGTCGACGAAGGTGACCGCCCGTAGCCGGGAACCCGTCAGAGGTCCGCGTTCGGCCCGGCCGAGAACCGACCACGCCGTGGCTGTCTGCTCGTCGACGAATGCGCCGTTCTGCCGGACGAACGTCAGGTGCCTGCCGCCGAGTAGCGGGGAGAACGCCCCCGTGACGCCGACGTCGCGCCCGGCGGCGATGCTGGCCTGGTCGAGGGCGGAGCTCTGTCCGGGCTGCGCGAAGAGGACGACGGTCGAACCCCCGACCGCAAGCTCCAGTGTGCCGTCCCGCAGCAGCCGGTCGGTCGCAACTGCGACCGCGTCGCGCCCCTGCCCCAGGCCGACGACCCGTGCCTTGGCCGGCAGGCGGCCGTCGGGGTCGACGTCGAGCAGGAAGGGCTTGGTGCCCGGCCGGTCGTACGCCGTGTAGGGGTTACGGCCGTAGGCGCGGTCGTAGCCGGTGTCCCGGTTGAGGACGAGCCCATCGGGGTGTTCATCGCGCCACTCAGCCCAGGGGACGGTCTGCACCGGGTAGGCCCGGAGTCTCGTGCCGGTCAGGACTCCGGCGACGGCGCGACCCTCGAGCTGCGGCCACAGCGACCGCGTCTGCCGGTCGAACATGACCAAGTCGGAGTTGTACAACCGGCCGGACACGCCGAAGGTCAGCACCCGGCCGGCGGCCCGCCGGTCGAACGCGAGCGCCGAGTTGCACAGCGGGCAGTAGCTGACGACCACGGGCACGCCGCCGACGGTGTCGATGACGATCTCGTGCCAGATGAGCACTTGTACGGGGTAGGCACGAGCGACGCCGCCGATCTCGAGCGCGAGGACCGGCTCCCGGGACGCCAGGTAGTCGACGTCGCCGGCGCGGTCGAACTTCGGCTCGTTGATCGAGGGAATGCCGTCCGGAGGCGGTCCGCCGCTGACCAGCCGCCCTACGTCGACCAGTGGCATGGGAAGGTTCTTCGCCGCCGGGTCGGTCAGCGCGGACGTCACGTTCTCGGCCGGCGAGCCCGGGATCTGGTCGACACGTACTGGTTCGCTCGCGGCGCGCGCCGGTCCACGGTCGCTTCCGGAGGCACGACCGCCGGACGAGCACGCGGTCATGGCCAGCGCGATCAGCATCGCTGCAGCGAGCCACCTGAAGGGGCCGCGCATTCTCGCCGCAGACAGCACTCCGGCGCCCGCCGCCTTCACAACTAGTATAGCGAACGAATCCGCTACCGGAGCGCGTCCTCCGGCAGGACGGCGCGGTCGACGGCGAGCAGCCGGCCGGACGCGTCGTAGAAGGCGGTCAGCGGCATGCTGTTACCTCCGCCGAGGGCGTCGTGCAGACCGGAGCCGTTGCTGCCCCCGACGTCCTTCGCCAGTGGCCACCAGGTGATGTGGTGGCGGTTGGGCATCAGGTCGCGGTCGCCGGTCTCGAGGGAGCTGACGCCGACGAAGGTCACCTTGCCCCTGAGCTCGCCCGAAACCTTGGCGAAACCCGGCA
>JBPCOX010000281.1:0-2999 GCA_050999825.1 Mycobacteriales bacterium | reverse complement strand
CAACTTCCAGGCGCCTGTGCTGAGCTTCGCGGCTCCCGGGGCTCCCGGGATTCCTGGCGAGCTCGCGGCGGAGCTCGCGCCGCCTCGCCGTCGACGCCGGTCGGCGACGCCTGCCGCGACCGAGGGGGACCCATCCGTCGGCGTCGAGCCTGCTCAGTCGGCCCCGATCGCGGCGGCGCCAGCGGGCGATGAGGACGACGAACCGGCCGGCCGCCGACGCCGACGTGGCCGTCGCGGTCGGGGTCGCGGTGACGACGGGTCAGATGTCGCGGCGGAGGCTGCGGCCGACGTCGAGGTCAGTGCGGCAGCCGCCGGGTCCGCCGCCGGTGTCCTCGGTGACACCGGGGCGCCCGCGCCGGACGAGGAGGGTGCCGATGGCACCCGCCGCCGCCGCCGCCGTCGCCGCCGAGGTGGCGGTGGGGAAGATGCCATCGAGCCGGCTCCCGACGATCCGCCCAACACCGTCGTAAGAGTCCGCCAGCCACGGGCGGCGAGCGAGCCGCGCGAGGCCGACGAGGTCAAGGGCGTTCGTGGGTCGACCCGGCTCGAGGCCCGCCGGCAGCGCCGGCGCGAGGGCCGCGACTCCAGCCGTCGACGGCCGGCGGTGATCAGCGAGTCGGAGTTCCTGACCCGCCGCGAGGCGGTTCATCGGGTCATGGTCGTGCGCCAGTCGGCCGACCGCACCCAGATCGCCGTGCTCGAGGACGGTGTACTCGTCGAGCACTTCGTCACCAAGAACACCGCGACGTCCTACGTCGGCAACGTCTACCTCGGCCGGGTCCAGAACGTGCTGCCCTCGATGGAGGCCGCCTTCGTCGACATCGGCAAGGGACGCAACGCCGTTCTCTACGCCGGCGAGGTCAACTACGACGCGAGCTCGCTCGACGGGCGGCCGCAGCGGATCGAGCAGGCGCTCAAGTCCGGCCAGTCGGTGCTGGTCCAGGTGACGAAGGACCCGATCGGGTCGAAGGGGGCGCGGCTGACCAGCCAGATCAGCCTGCCCGGCAGGTACCTGGTCTACGTGCCCGACGGCACGATGACCGGCATCAGCCGCAAGCTGCCCGACACCGAGCGGTCCCGGCTCAAGTCGGTGCTCAAGCGGGTCATGCCCGAGGGTGCCGGCGTGATCGTGCGCACCGCGGCCGAGGGGGCCGCCGAGGAAGAGCTGACCCGCGACGTCGCCCGGCTCACGGCTCAGTGGGACAACATCGGCAAGCGGGCCGCCGCCGCCAGCCCGCCGACGGTGCTCTACTCCGAGCCGGACCTGGTGGTCCGGGTGGTGCGCGACCTGTTCAACGAGGACTTCGCGTCCATGGTCGTGCAGGGCGACGACGAGTGGGACACGATCGACGCCTACGTCGAGCACGTCGCTCCCGATCTGCGGGAGCGACTGACGCGTTGGACCGAGGAAGGCGACATCTTCTCGGCGTACCGCGTCGACGAACAGCTCGCGAAGGCCCTCGACCGGAAGGTGTGGCTGCCCAGCGGCGGCTCGCTGGTGATCGACCGGACCGAGGCCATGGTCGTCATCGACGTCAACACCGGCAAGTTCACGGGCTCGGGCGGCAACCTCGAAGAGACGGTGACCCGCAACAACCTGGAGGCGGCCGAGGAGATCGTCCGTCAGCTCCGGCTGCGGGACCTCGGCGGCATCATCGTGATGGACTTCATCGACATGGTGCTGGAGAGCAACCGGGAGCTCGTGCTGCGGCGGCTCCTCGAGTGCCTGGGCCGCGACCGAACCAAGCACCAGGTGGCAGAGGTGACCTCGCTCGGGCTCGTGCAGATGACGCGCAAGCGGGTCGGCCAGGGCCTGGTGGAGGTGTTCTCCGAGGTGTGCCCCGAGTGTTCCGGCCGGGGCATCCGGCTCACGCTCGACCCCTTCGAGGCCCCATCACCGAGCCGCCGTGCACACGGAGTCGCGACGGCGCCGGCAGAGGTCGAGCTCGCACCTGCGGTGCACGCGGAGGAGCGGGCCGAGGACCAGCCGGCGGGGGAAGCGCAGCCGGAGCCGAGCCCGACTCCACGGGCCCGGACCCGGCGGACGGCGACCCGCAAGGCCGCTCCGCCGTCGCCGCTGCCGGAACCAGCTCACGCCACGGTCGCCACGACGTCGTAGGG
The DNA here is from genome assembly GCA_050999825.1 of Mycobacteriales bacterium. Lineage (GTDB taxonomy): Bacteria > Actinomycetota > Actinomycetes > JALYNC01 > JALYNC01 > JBPCOB01. The sequence continues at coordinate 878 of JBPCOX010000281.1, read as the reverse complement.
TTTGACCGCTCGCGGGCCGCTGCCTACCCTGGGAGATCGCCCGCCGGTCCGGTGGCGTCCGCGTGCCCGTTGCCGGCGCGCCGCGTTCTCGACCGGACGACGAAGTCAGGAGCCCTGCGCCATGTACGCCATCGTGCGAGCCGGCGGCCGCCAGCACAAGGTGGTCGTGGGCGACGTGGTCGAGGTCGACCGGCTGGGCGCCGAGCCGGGCACCGCGGTCATGCTGCCGGCGCTGCTGCTGGTGGACGGTGATCGGCGCACCACCGACCCGCAGCAGCTGGCGGCGGTAACGGTGCGGGCCGAGGTGCTCGCCCAGACCCGCGGTCCCAAGATCGACATCCTGAAGTACAAGAACAAGACCGGTTACCGCAGGCGCCAGGGGCACCGCCAGCACCACACCCAGCTGCGGGTCACCGGCATCGACGCCGCCGTCGGTTCCGGCGCCGGCACCGAGGAGTAGAACCGCCATGGCACACAAGAAGGGCGCGTCCTCCAGCCGGAACGGCCGCGACTCCAACTCCCAACGGCTGGGGGTCAAGCGTTTCGGCGGCCAGGTCGTCAATGCCGGCGAGATCCTGGTGCGACAGCGGGGCACCCACTTCCACCCTGGTGAGCAGGTGGGCCGCGGCAGCGATGACACGCTGTTCGCGCTGGCGGCGGGTGCGGTGCAGTTCGGCACCCGCCGCGGCCGCCGCGTCGTGAACGTCGTACCGGCCGGTACGCCGGAGGCCTGACCCCCATCCCGGCCTGGCGGGAGGAGCTCGATGGCGACGTTCGTCGACCGGGTGGTCCTGCACGCGGTCGCCGGCGACGGGGGGCACGGCTGTGCCTCGGTACGCCGGGAGAAGTTCAAGCCCCTGGGCGGGCCGGACGGCGGC
>JBPCOX010000248.1:0-8493 GCA_050999825.1 Mycobacteriales bacterium | reverse complement strand
CGCGGTCGGTGCCGGGGACGGCCGGCGGACCCCGGCCACCGGTCCGGAGGCTGGCTCGGCTGCGGAGCCCGCCAGCAGCAGGTAGGCGCCGACGAGCGAGAAGGCCAGGACCGCCAGTGCTGCGAGGAGAAGTAGCCGGCGGCGGCCGCCCGGCTCCGGCGATGGCTCCGGGACCGGCTCTGCGGGGGACACGGCCGCGGGGAAGGCGGTCGAGGTCACGGTCATGGTCCTATCCGCCCGCCGTCGAGGGAGCTACCGGAGCCGGCGCGGCCGGGCGCGCGGCGCTGAGGAAGACCCGGCCGGTGAGGCTGGCCGTCAGGGAGCCGCTCGACAGGCCGCCGGCCTGGCCGGTGGTGGTGGCCGCCACGCTCGCGCCAGGCGCCACGGACAGCTGCCCGACCAGGAATGATCGCGGCAGGTCCTCGAGGTTGGTCAGGAACTGTTCGAGCTGGAAGAACCCACCGGTGACCTGCACGATGACCGGGATGGCCAGCAGCTGCCCCGCCCCGACCGCGGTCGCGCTCCCGGTGGGCGCCGGTACGCCGCCGGGTCCGGTCGCGGCCACCGCCGTCGGCTGGCCGGGCGCGAGCGAGACCAGCGTGACACTGGCGGCGTCGGCGGCCTCACGTAACCGCACGATCAGCGCCGGCAGGGCCGGGTCGTTCGGGATCTTGCCCGCCAGCAGCGCCAGCCGAGCCCGCTGCCGGGGCAGGTCCCGGGCCTGGAGCGTCAGCGCCGCGGCCTGGGCCCGCAGGGTGTCGTTGGCGCGTGCCTGCGCGGTGGCCTGCTCGCGGAGCTCCGCGGCGTCGGAACGCTTCGGCGAGACCAGGAGGAACCAGCCCGCCGCCAGCACCGCGAACACCGCCACCGCGGTCAGGAGGGACCATTGCCGGAGCCTGCTCACCTCAGGCTCCCGGCAGTCGGTCGAAGCGATGCGACAGTGCCGCGGTGGTGATGGTCACGGACGAGGAGAACGTGACGGTACGACGCACGCCGGCCGCGGACACCGTGGAGTTGGAGAAGTACGGGTCGGCGTACCCCTTCTGCCGGGCCAGCGAGCGGAGCCAGCGGGCAACGTCGTCGTGGGAGAAGGCGGTACCGGTCGCGGTCATGACGCCGATACCGGGCGTCGCGATGGGGTTGGCGCCGGCCCCGGGAGGCGCGGCCGCAGCGGTGGGAGCCCCCGGCCCGGCGGCGGTGAGGTTCACCGCGATGTTCGTGAGCCACACGTTCTTCGGGATGGTCAGGCTGAGGTCGTTGAGGTAGTGCGACCACTGCACCTCGCCGCCCATCGCCGTCCGCAGCTGCGTCTCGCCAGCGGCGACCTGTGCATAGACCTGCCGTACGCCGCCCAGCTTGGCGAGCCGGCCCTGCAGCTGCGTCTGCTGCGCCTGGGTCTCGTCGACCCGGCGCTGCGCGGAGCTCACCGTGCCGAGCGCCAGGACCAGCAGCAGGACCACGATGCCGAGCGCGGCCAGGACCGCCCCGCCCAGCCCGTACTGCACCCGGCGGAACCGGCGGATCTCGACGACCTCGGGGGGGAGCAGGTTGACCCGGGGGATCGAGGGCCCGCGCAGCTCGGTTCCGGACGCGGCCCGACGCCGGAGTGCGAGGCTCACGATGCCATCCCCAGGGCCAGCCCGACCGGCACACTGGCGACCGACGAGACCGAGTGCAGCTGCTCAGCGGACAGGCCGGTCTTGCCTACCCGCATGCGCTCCAGCGGCGAGGCCGACTCGATGGGCAGCCGGGTGGCTGCCGCCAGCCGCTCGGCCAGCCCGGGCAGCAGCGCGCCGCCGCCGGAGAGCCGGATCCGGCGCAGTGGCGCGGCGGTCGGCTGCGCCACGTAGTAGTCCAGCGAGCCGCGGACCTCCTGTACGAAGGCGCCGCCGGTGGCCTCGATGACCCGACCGGCCGGCGAATCGTCGGCGCCGTCGCCGGCGGGCTCGACGGCCATCCCCAGCGACTGCTTGACCTCCTCCGCCTCGTCGAGGGGAACGCCCATCCGTTCGGCAACCGCCTCCGTGACGTCCTGGCCCCCCATCAACAGGATGCGGACGAAGCGCGGTACGCCGCCCGAGTGCACGACGATGTTGGTCACCCCGGCGCCCACCTCGACCAGCGCCTCGGCCTCAGGGTCGAGCCCCAGCTCGTCCACCGGCGCTAGGGCGCGCAGCACCGCGAAGGGCGTCAGGTCCACCATCACCGTGGTGAGACCCGCCTTCGTGACCGCGGCCAGGGCCGCGGTCACCATGTCGCGGGCGGCGGCCACCAGCAGCATCCGGAGCATCCGGACGCCGTTCTCGCTCTGGAACTCCTCCAGCGGGTGGTAGTCGAGGATCGCCTTGTCCACCGGCATGGGGATGAAGTCCTGCACCTGGAACGGCAGCGACGAGCGCAGCTCGGCCGCCGGCAGCCAGGGCAGGTCCACCTGGCGGACGACCACCTTCTGGTTCGCGACGCCGAGCACCACGCGCTTGGTGGAAAATCGCACCTGGGCCCACAGCTGGCGGATCGCGGCACCGACCACGTCGACGTCGACCACCTCGCCGTCGCGCACGGCGCCCGGTGGCAGGCCCACCTGCCCGAAGCGTTCCAGCGTCACCGGAGCGCCACCGAGCGCAAGCTGGGCCGCCCGTACGCCGGAGGTTCCGATGTCGAGCCCCACCGCGACTCGCCCTGCCACGACATCCCCTCTGTTCACCGCCAGCGGTTACGGTCGAGCGTCGACTGCACAGCCCGAACCGTGTCGGGTCAGGCATCGGTCGGCATCGGAGCGGCCTTGAGCCGTTCGGGGGAACGCCCTCAGCCGACGGTGCCGGCGTACGCCGTCGCCAGCGGGGCGCCGGCCAGCACGCCGAGCAGGGCGCCGGCCAGCATGAACGGCCCGAACGGGATCGCGCTCTTGCGCCCCGCCCGGCCGCCGGCCATCAGCGCGATGCCGGTCAGCCCGCCGAGCAGGAAGGCGGCGAAGGCGCCGACCGCCCACGGACCCCAGCCGAGCCAGCCCAGGTAGAGCCCCAGCACGCCGGCCAGCTTGACGTCGCCGAAGCCCATCCCTGCGGGATAGGCCAGCGCGAGCAGGAAGTAGAGCGCGAAGAGGGCGGCCATTCCGAGCAGCCCTCGCAGCAGCGGGGTCGCGCTGCCCTGAAAAAACGCCGCTGCGCCCAGCAGCAGCACCCCTACGGCGTACGACGGCAGGGTGAGCGCGTCCGGCAGCCGGTGCACGTCCAGGTCGATCAGCGCGAGCGCAATGCCGACCCCGGCCAGGAAGAGGAAGGCCGGCAGCGCGGCGTCCGTGCCCAGCTTCACGGCGACCGCCGCGAAGACGACCGCGGTCAGCAGCTCGACCGCCGGGTATCGACGGCGAATCGGTGCGCCGCAGTCGCGGCACCGGCCCCGCAGGACCAGCCAGGACAGCACCGGCACGTTGTCCCGCGGCCGGACCGGCGCATCGCAGGCCGGGCAGTGCGAGCCGGGTCGCAGCAGCGACTCGCCCCGCGGCAGCCGCCAGGCGACCACGTTGAGGAACGACCCGACGACCAGCCCGAGCAGCGCGCAGCCGACGGGCACCAGCACAGCCACGCCGTCATGCTGCCCGGCGCCGAGGGCTATCTGTCCACCTGCCGGAAGCGGGTGGGGGTAACGTCCAGCAATCCACCGGGGATGTTGCTGAGCCAGCAGGGCTGCATGTAGATGTCCGAGGTGCCGGTCCCCTTCTGCACGTCGTCAGCCCACAGCGTGCCGATCAGCAATGCGCCGCCGGCGACCTTCACGGAGCTCCCCGAGTCGGGAACGAAGAGCGATCCGGTGAGATCTGCGCCGGCGGAGATGTCCAGGTCGGCTGGCCCTCGTACCACGATCACCAGTGACCGAGCGCCGCAGTACGCCGAGCCGTAGGCATTCAGCTCGTTCTGGATCGACACCTTCTTGTTCGACGTACCAGTCAGGTCGAAGTACATGACGGCGTTGGGGTACACGGCCGGGTTGGGCGCGGTGAACGACGTCGTGCCGAGATAGAGCTGCCCCTGGGACTGCGCGCGGGCCCGCAGGGCGGCGTACTGCGACTCGGTCAGCCCCTTGGGGTTGGGCGCGATCCGGTTGAGGTCGGCGGTGGTGAACTGGCTGGTGGTGAACGACGGCGGCCGATAGCAGGCGGCGAAGCCCGCCGGGGAGAGGTCGCCTCCCAGCGCGTCGGCGTCGAAGGGGTAGGAGGTGTTGCACCGTCCACCGCGGTGGATGTTGCGGTTGTCCGTGGCTCCGCAGCTGTTGTTGTCGGTGGTGACGTACTGCGTCGACCTGGCACCCACCGGTGTGCCGTAGTACAGGTCGGTGTCGTTCGCATCGAAGCCGATCTTGTCGCGGTTCTGGATGCAGCTCCGGCTGTAGATCGAGGCGTGGTGGACGCTCGAGCTGCCCGCCGAGGTGTACTCGTCCGCGAAGATCCCGATGGGGAACGTGAACGGCGTCACCTTAACGTCCTGGGTGACGGTCCGCAGTCCCTGGGTGCTGCCGGCGGTGCACGTGCCGGCGGTGTTGCCGGAGGAGCCCTGGGAGTGCACGCGGTACTGCCCGACCTTCTGCGTGGGCGGACTGGCGAGCTGCAGGTAGGTGATGTAGACGCAGTACCGCTGCCGGTAGCTGGACGACGTCTGGATCGAAACCGCGTTGGCCGGGCCGTTCCAGGCCGTCGACGCCGGACACGAGGACGCCGCCTGCTCCGGGCAGTTGAGTCCGCCCACGCCGGCGCGGAGCCGTTCGATGCCAGCCGCTACGCCGGCCTCGGACACGCCGAAGGCGGCGCCCCCCTGCTGGTCGCGCTGTGCCGCCTGCAGGTTGTGCACGGTGAGCGCCGTCACGCTGGCGGTGAGGGCACCCAGGGCGGCGATGACACTGACGACCGTTATCAGCGCGGCGCCGCGGTCGCCGTCGCGGCGAGCCGCCCACCGCCCACGGCCGGTCCGGATCATCGTCTCGTCCCCATCCCTCATCGCGCGTTCCGCAGGTCGACCTGCGTCCGGTAGAATTGCGACTGACCGTCACCGGCGACCGTGATGAGCACCCGTACCGAGTCGACGGCTTCAAGCTCGACGTTGAGCACGCAGTCACGGTTGCCGACGCCGTTCGCCGTACCGCTGCCGCCGCAGGCGGTCCCGTTGTCGAGCTCCTGCCAGGTCGTCAGCCCGTCGGCGTTGGCGTCGTAGGCGTAGCGAGAGCTCCGGTACTGCAGCGTGAAGCTGGTGACCCGGCCGGACAGCACCGGCAGCGCCGTGCTCGCGCTGCACGTGGCGCCGTTCGTCGCCAGGTAGACGTTCCTGGTGGGAGCGTCGTAGCAGTAGGTGAGGATCTCCGGGTCGGCGGTGTTGTTGGACTCGATCGTCCCGTCCCCGTTGAAGTCCACGTCGAAGGTGAGCGACGAGGCCCCGTCCGGTGCGGACACGGCCTCGATCCGCTGCGCCTCCCGCAGCTCGCGGGCGAGCCGGTTGAGCATCAGCCGCGCCTCGCCGTTGAGGTCGGTGGCGGTCTTCGTCACCCGTGCCGAGGAGGCGGAGGTGACCACGGCGGCCAGGATTGCCGTTCCCAGCATGCCCATGATCACCATGGCGACCAGCAGCTCGACCAGCGTGTAGCCGGCGTCCGGGGAACGCTGTGGGAGCCGGCGGGCGCTCACGGGCGCTCGTCCGCGGCGTAGCAGGAGAGCCGCCCGACCTGCGCCGTGATCGCCGACGTGGCGTCACCCGTCCGGGTGGGCGAGGTGGAGACGGTGACGATCGACGGCAGCTCCGCCCGGATGCCGTTGCCGTCCGGGTCGCTCGTCGTGCGGGCGGCACTGGCGCTCGACCATGAGGCGATGTAGTCGCCAAGATAGATGGGCCCGTACGTCGGGTCGTTGCGCAGCAGCGTCGTGGCCAGGGGGATGGCCAACGGGTCGCTGCTCTGGCCGTTCGTGATCGTTGCCAGGGTGACGTAGCTGCCCAAGATCGACGAGTAGTAGCGCACGGTGGCGGAGTAGGACGCCGAGGTCGTGGGCGTCCCGGCGCTCGACGTGCAGCCGAGCGCTGCCGATGTCAGGACGATCTCGACCACCCCGCGGCTCGCGGGCGTCCAGCTCGTCGGGAACAGCTCGAGCGTCGAGATCGAGCCGCCGGCCGCCGCCGTGACCGTGTGACCCGTTCCCTGGGTGGCGTCGAGGTAGGCGGTGGCGGTCGCCAGGTCGGAACCGCCGGAGCTGGTGTCCATCGTGACGAGCGGGTTGAGCAGGCCGAGTTTGGCCGGCGGGCTCGGCGCGTTGTTGAAGATGAAGCCCCGACCCACCGATGTCCCGCTGTTGGCCCGGGTGAGGATGGCGGTGGCCGGGCTGGCGCTGCTGGCGACCTTCGGCAGCCCGTTGGCCACTCGTGCGGACAGGTTGGCGACGGTGGACTGGTAGAAGCAGCCGGGACTGGCCGCCGTGCAGGTGCCGTCGAGGCTGCCGGAGCCGACCGGAGCCGGTGCGGCCACCGGCACCGCGCTGTCCGGCGGCGCGGTCACGGTCTGGATGGTGCCGTCGGCCCGAGCACCGGGTGTCATCCCGGCGCCCACGCCCGCGGCCTGCACGCTGGCCGTGGCACCCGTCGCGACGGAGCCGTCAGCCGTGACGACGCCCGCCTCGACCGACATCAAGGTGTTCGCGTCCAACGTCGAGCTGACCTTCACCATGCTGGAGCGCGCCTGCGCAGTGATCGTCGGCACGGCCGGCGAGGACTCGGTGATCCGGCTGGAGAGGACGTTCACCTTCTGCCGCCCGAACTCCGACCAGCCGGTGAGCACCGTGACCGCGACCAGGTTGCTGGCCGGGCTGTCCGTGCGGCCGGCACCGGGTGCGACGTTGTCGTAGCCGCCAGCTGCCGGGTTGACGGGCGCTCCGGTGGCGTCCACGAACTGGGTGTCCACAAGCTGGGTGAACTTGGCCAGCGAGGGGTCTTGGTCGACCCCGGTGAAGGTGAAGGTCTTGCGGTAGAAGGCGCCTCGGCTGGGTTCCAGCGCGGGTGTGATGTCGCCGCCGGACGGCGGCGTTGCTGCCGTCGTGGAAGTGGCCAGCCGCGCGCAGGCGGCGCAGACCCATCCCTCGGTGACCGTCGCCAGCGTCGTACCGCTCGTGCTGCTGGTGGAGTTGCGGTAGTAGGTGTCCAGGACGTCGACGATGTTGGAGTACGGCGGCACGTTGACCGGGATGCCGGCGTCGACGTGGTAGGGCAGGTTGCGCATCCGCTCGAGCCGCTCCTGGCCGAGGCTCTTGGCCTGGGTCGAGTACTTGGCCGACACCCCGCCCCGTACGCCGGCCACGATCACCGGCAGCACGGCCGCCATCACCAGTCCGAGCAGCGTGATGGCCACCATCAGCTCGATCAGCGTGAAGCCGTCGTCCCCGCGCTCCCGGGCGGCCCGGTGCGCCCTAACGTGTCGTGGCGACACGAGCGGTCAGCCCCTCGACGGAGATGCGGTAGCGGCTCGACGTACCGCTTCGGACCACGTCGACTGAGCCGTCGCTGGCCGTGCCGCGCGGGGTGAAGCGGACGTCTGTGGACGTACCGCCCGTGGGTGCCACGAAGGCGGCCGCCGTCAGCGACGTGCGGCTGCCGCGGACGGCCCCGCTGTCGACCTGGACGGCGCCGCCCCCCGAACAGGCATAACGGTAGGTGCTCCAGCTGCCGGCGGCAGGGTCGAAGTGGACGCAGTACGTGATCTCCTCCGCGGTAGCGCGCTGGCCGGCATAGCGCAGCGCGGAGGACACGTCGTCGGCCGTGGCGCCCTGCTCCTGCGAGGCGGTGTAGCGGGTGAAGGTCCAGACCGCCGTCGCCATCAGGATGGAGCCGAGCATGAGCGTCGTCATGATCTCGATCAACGTGACGCCTGCATCAGCAACTGGCCGGGCGCGGCTGCGACCGGCCCGGCGTGGGGCCATGCACAGTTCCTCGACTGTCGATGGTAATCGCTTTAACGTCCCAGAGCAGGCACGTCAGCTCCGAGTCACCTTTCGCGGAAGGCGACTCGGAGCGATGCGGAGAAGACGCCGACTCTAGGATGTGATGTCGGCCAAGGCGGGACTGGTAGTCACGCACGTGCCGCCGGCAGGATAGGACGGCGGGAAGGTGTCGGAACCCGCGGACTGCACTCCCCCGGCGCTGCTGTCATACACGAAGTACTTGCCGGACTGGCTCTGGGCCACGGCGCAGTACCCGTTGGCACCAGACGCCTTGACCCCGAACTTCACGCCGGAAGTACGCTTGAAGCCGTTGGTATTCAGTACAGCCGGGTCCTCCGTGTAGGCGCTCGGAGTGCTGTCACCGAGCACGGTCTCCTCGGCGGTGGCCGCGTTCCGCAGATCGCTCTTCGCCTGGGAGTCCCAGCCCTTCTTCCGCTGGTTCAGGAAGACCGGGATGGCGATCGCGGCGAGAATGCCGATGATGATGATGACGACGAGGAGCTCGATGAGGGTGAAGCCCTCGTCCC
>JBPCOX010000216.1:0-5590 GCA_050999825.1 Mycobacteriales bacterium | reverse complement strand
TGGTGGTGGGGGATGCGCGGTGGGGGGGCGGTAGGGGGGGTGGGCGGGCCGGTGGGCGGCGGTGGGCGCCCCCCCCCGCGGCCGGCCTGCTGGTCGTCGGCGGGGGCTGCCTTCTCCCCGGCTCGTATGCCGCCGCCGCCACCTCGGGCCCGCGGGCAGCGCTCGCCGCCGCCGTGGCGCGCACTGCGGCGTACGCCGCGACGGCGGCGACCGCCACGCCGGAGCCGTTCAGGCACCCGCCACGGGACCCGTTCCGCCCACTTGTCGGCCCGGCCGCAGTCGGGGCAACCAACGCATCGACGGCCCCCCTGCAGCCGGCGAGGCCGCAGCCAACGTCGACACCCCGGACCCCGCCGGCGCCGATGCACTCGCTGCCGCGCCCGACGTCGGGGCGGGCCGGGCCGGCCGGGCCGCCGGGGCCGACTCCCGCGCGGCCGGCGCAGCCGGTTTCGCCGGTCGGGAGCCGGCATCGGGTGCTTTCGGGCGAAACCCTGTGGCAGATCGCGGTCGCGCTGTCCCCGAGCGGCTCCTCGATCGCCACGCTGGCCGCCAGAGCGGAGGCGATCTACGCCGCCAACGCCGAGGTCATCGGACCCGACCCCTCGCAGCTCACCAGCGGAACCAGTCTCGTCATCCCGGCGACGCTGTACGCCGGCTAGAGCACCTTGCCGAGGAAGGTTCTCGTCCGCTCGTGCCGCGGCCGGGTCAGCACCTCTCGAGGATGGCCGGACTCGACCACCACGCCGGCGTCCATGAAGACCATGGAGTCGCCGACCTCCCGGGCGAAGCCCATCTCGTGGGTCACGACCACCATGGTCATGCCGTCCTCGGCCAGCCCGCGCATGACGTCGAGCACCTCGCCCACCAGCTCGGGGTCGAGCGCGGAGGTGGGCTCGTCGAAGAGCATGAGCTTCGGCGACATGGCCAGCGCGCGGGCGATCGCGACCCGCTGCTGCTGCCCACCGGAGAGCTGGTTGGGGTAGGCCTCGTGCTTGTCGCCGAGCCCCACCCGGTCGAGCAGCTTGCGCCCCCGGTCGACGGCCGTCGACCTGGACTCGCGCTTGACGCGGATCGGCGCCTCGATGAGGTTGCCGAGCGCGGTCATGTGCGGGAAGAGGTTGAAGCGCTGGAAGACCATCCCGATCTCCGCACGCTTGCGCGCCACCTCCTTCTCGCGCAGCTCGTGGATCTTGCCGCCGGCCTCGCGGTAGCCGACCAGCTCGCCGTCGACGTAGAGCCGGCCGGCGTCGACGTTCTCGAGGTGGTTGATGCAGCGCAGGAAGGTGCTCTTGCCGGAGCCGGACGGCCCGATCAGGCACATCACCTCGCGAGGTGCGACCTCGAGGTCGATGCCCTTGAGCACCTCCAGCCGACCGAACGCCTTGTGCACGCTCTCGGCCCGGACCATCGCGGCACTCACGCGCCACCGCCGGCCGGTCGGCCCAGGCTCAGCACATTGGCCCGGATCCGCTGCAACGGCGCCCGCGGCAGGTCGCGGCTCGAGCCGCGGGCGAACCGGCGCTCGATGTAGTACTGGATCATGCTGGCCACCGTGGTGAGGACCAGGTACCAGATGCTGATCACGACGAGCAGTTCGATCGTCTGCAGGTTGCTCGAGTAGATGTTCTGGGCTCCCCGGAACAGCTCGCCGAAGGTGATAACGGCCGCCAGCGACGACGTCTTGAGCATGTTGACGAACTCGTTGCCGGTCGGCGGGATGATCACCCGCATCGCCTGCGGCAGCACCACCCGGCGCATGGTCTGCGTCGACGTCATGCCCAGTGCCGCGGCGGCCTCGGTCTGGCCCTCGTCGACCGAGATGATCCCGGCGCGGACGATCTCGGCCATGTAGGCGCCCTCGTTGAGCCCGAGCCCGAGCAGGGCGGCGGTGAACGGCGTCATGAAGTCGTTCATCGGCTTGCTGTAGATCGCCAGGTCGGTGAACGGCACCGGGATAGTGAACGTCTGGAACACCAGCGCGAGGTTGAACCAGAAGACCAGCTGTACGAGTACCGGCGTACCGCGGAAGAACCAGACGTAGAACCACGCGACGGTGCTGACGACCGGGTTCCTGGACAGCCGCATCACCGCGAAGACGACGCCGAGCGCGATACCGACCGCCTGGGCCGCCACCGAGATCACCAGCGTCTGGCGGAGGCCGTCGAGGATGACCTTGGACGTGAGGAACTTCGGGATGCTGGCGTAGGAGATGTTCGCCTTGGACAGCGCGAGGCCGAAGGCCACCAGCAGCCCGAGAACGATGGCGGCGGAGAGGTAGCGGCCCCAGTGCCGGACCGGAACGGCGACGATCGCCTCAGCCCGCCGGGCCCCGGTCGACGTGCCCGGGCCGACGGCTTCCTTTCCGCCAGCGGCCACCGGGTCTCCTCGCCTCAGGAGCCGCCGTTGATGTCGGCGGTCTTGCGCGCGCCCTTGCTGACGTTCCACTTCTCCAGCACCCTGTCGTAGGTGCCGTCGGCGATGATCGCCTTGAGCGCGGCCTGCAGGGCGTCGCGCAGCTGGGTGTCCTCCTTGCGGACCCCGATGCCGTAGGGGCCGGCCTCGATCTGCTCGCCCACGACCTCGAAGTCGTTGCCCCCGCCCGAGGTCTTGGCGTTGTACGCCGCCACCGGGAAGTCGTTCATGTCCGCGACGGCCCGGCCGCCCTTGATCTGCAGCAGCGCGTCGGTGTCCTTGTCGAAGGTGAGCAGCTTGATCTGGGGCTTGCCGGCGGCGGTGCACTTCGCCTGCTGTGCCTTGGCCACGTCCTCCTGGGTGGTCCCGCGCTGCAGGGCGACGGTCTTGCCGCACAGGTCGTCGAGGCCGTTGATGTTCTCCGGGTTGCCCTTCTTGACCAGGATCGACGTACCGGCGTTGAAGTAGTCGACGAAGTCGAGCTGTGGCTGGCGCTTCTTGGTGTCGCTCATCGCCGACATCACGATGTCGAACCGCTTGGAGCGGACCGCGGCGATCAGGCCGTCGAAGGTCGCGTTGGTGAACTGGAACTTCACGCCGAGCTTGTCCCCCAGCGCCTTACCGAGGTCGGGGTCGATGCCGATCACGGTCGTGGCATCGGAGTCGAAGAACTCCACCGGCGCGTAGGCCACGTCGGAGCCGACCTTGATGGTGCCGGCCGAGCGGATGTTCTCCGGCAGCTTGGCCCCCAGGCCGGTGTCCTTGGTGCCCTTGGGCGCCGGAGTGCCGCCGCCGGTGTCGTTCCCGCCGCAACCGGCAGCCAGGGCGGCGAGGGTGAGGGCCAGTACGCCGACCAGGTGCCGGCCACGATTCGGCTGAGCTCCCACGGGATCCTCCAGCGGTACGGCGGCTGGGCGGTCATTCAAGCAGGTCCGCCGCCCGTGGCGGCTACTGTGCGCGGATGCTCGCTGTCACCGCCACCCACGCCGACCCGAGCGACCCGCTCGCCGGGCTGGAGATCGGGGACCGGCCGGAGCCTTCGGTCCCCGACGGCTGGACCACGGTGGCACTGCGCGCGGTGTCGCTCAACCACCACGACCTCTGGACGCTGCGCGGCGTCGGCATCGACCCGGGCCGGCTGCCCATCGTGCTGGGGTGCGACGGCGCCGGGGTCGACGAGGACGGCCGAGAGGTCGTCGTCCACTCCGTCATCGGCGACCCGGCGGCCGGCGGGGGCGACGAGACGCTCGACCCGGCGCGGTCCCTGCTCTCCGAGCGGTACGACGGAACCTTCGCCGAGCGGGTCGCCGTACCTCGCCGCAACCTGGTCCCGAAGCCGGCCGCGCTCTCCTTCGAGGAGGCGGCCTGCCTGCCGACCGCGTGGCTCACGGCGTACCGGATGCTCTTCTCCCGCTCCGGGCTGCAGCCCGGTGGCCGGGTGCTGGTGCAGGGCGCCGGCGGCGGCGTGGCCACCGCGGCGATCGTGCTGGCGCGCGCCGCCGGGATGCGGGTCTACGTGACCAGCCGGACCGAGGACAAGCGCCGACGGGCGCTCGAGCTGGGCGCGCACGAGGCGTTCGAGCCCGGCGCCCGGTTGCCCGAGCGCGTCGATGCGGTGATCGAGACGGTCGGCGAGGCGACGTGGTCGCACTCGCTGAAGTCCCTGCGGCCGGGCGGGACGCTCGTGACCTCGGGCGCCACCAGCGGTTCCGATCCGGGAGCTGACCTGTCCCGGGTCTTCTTCCTGCAGCTGCGGGTGGTGGGCTCGACCATGGGCACGCGTGGCGATCTCGAGCGGCTGCTGCGCTTCTGCGAGGTCACCGGCGTACGGCCGGTTCTCGACTCGGTGCTGCCGCTGGACCGGGCCCGCGAAGGGTTCGCCCGGATGGCTGCGGGCGATCTCTTCGGCAAGGTCGTCTTCACGCTCTGATCAGCGGCTGCCGTCAGGGTGCTCGGCCACCAGCGCCGCGCGGACCGCCGCGCGGGCGTCGTCGAGTGCTTCCGTGACCCGGCGCAGCGCCTCGGCTCCGACGTCCTCGCGGCGGGCCGCGTCGAGGACGTCGCGGCCGAACAGGTCGAGCTCGCGCCGTAGCCCCCGGAGCTCCGTGCGCGCCTCAGCCGCGGCGCGGCGCCGCTCCGATCGCGCCTCCCGGGCCGCGCCCTGCAGCTCCTCGCGCAGGTCCCGCACGGACGCGCGGACGTCGGCGCGGATCTCCTCGGCGAGGTCGCGGGCGGAGCCGGTGACCCGCTCCTCCAGGTCCGCCAGCTCATCCCGCCGGGCGTCGAGCTCGGCTCGCCCGGCAGCGGTGAGGTGGTAGGTCTTGCGGCCGTCCTCCTCCACCCGCTCGACCAGCCCGTCGGCCCGCAGCCGGGACAACCGGGGATAGATCGTGCCCGCGGACGGCGAGTACAGGCCGGAGAAGCGATCCTCGAGCAGCCGGATTACGTCGTACCCGTGCCGGGGCGCCTCCTCGAGCAGCTTGAGCAGGTAGAGCCGCAGGCCGCCGTGCGCGAAGACCGGGCTCACGAACTCGCTGCGCGGGCCAGCACCGCCACGTCGCCCGAGACCGTCCGGACGCGGACCCGCCCACCGCCGGACCCGATGCGGCCGTCCATCCGGCGGCTGCCCGGTGAGCGCGACTCCCGGAGGCCGGCGAAGCCGGAGCTCAGGTGCCCGGACATCGAACGCACCTCCACGTTCGCACCCGTCTCCGCCGGCAGCCGTACGACGACGTCACCGCTGACCGACTCGAGTCTGACGTCCCCGGCCTCGCTCGGTTCCAGGTCGAGCGTCATCTCGCCGGAGACCGTCCGGGCGTGCACGGACGGACCGGCGCCGTCGACGAGGGTCAGCTCGCCGGAGACGGTCTCGAACCGGAGCGACCCACGCAGAGCGTGCCCGGCGACGTCACCGGAGACGCTCTGGGCCTCGACGTCGGCCGAGAGACCTTCGAGCGTCACCTCTCCGGAGACCGTCCTGACCTGCGCCGGAGCGGCGAAGCCGGCCACCAGGGCGGCCGCGGACACGACGCCGAGCTGCACCTGCGCGGTTGCCGGAACCGACAGCGAGAGCGACACCGAGCGGTGATGGCCCCGCCAACCGTCGAGCAGCCGCGACCAGCCGAGGTCGCCGTAGGCGACGCTGAGCTCGCCGTCCTCGACCCGGACCGTGAGCGGT
>JBPCOX010000155.1:0-3804 GCA_050999825.1 Mycobacteriales bacterium | reverse complement strand
GAAGGGCTGGAGCGGGCACCGGTGATTGGGACGTCCATCCGGACCGGCGACGGGCTCTCCGAGCGGCGAGCCACGCTTGTCGAGCGGGTGGCCGCGCGCTGGGCAGTGGTGGAGCGACTCTCCGCCGACCGCGACCGCGCGGTCGACCGGCTCTCGGTCGGCTGCACCGGCTCGGCCGGCTCGATCCGCCCCGTCGACCGCAGCGCACTGGTCGACGCACTCAGCGGCGCTGCCGGCGTCGAGACGGTGGTGCGGGCCGTCGACAAGTCGCACCAGCTGCGGGCCTCGGCGTCGACCGGCTGGCCGTTCTGGCGGTGGGTCCGCGGGCTGCGCCCCGATCCGCTGCGCCGGCTGCACCTCGGCGACCGCCCGGCCGAGGAGTCCCGCACTTCGCTGCCGGGCGCCTCGCCGGTGCAGGCTGCTCGAGCATCGGCCGCCGTACGGGCACTCAGCGACCGTGCCGCCGGTGACCTCCCGGAACCGTGGCCGCAGCTGGTACGACGGGCCGCCGGCCGCGACGAAGAGGCACTGCCGAGCCTGCTCGACCGCGCGGTGGCCGGCACCGACCTCGGGATGGAGCGTCGGCCGAAGTGGTGGGGCGGGGCGAACGCCGTACAGAAGCTGCTGGCGGCGGTCTCCGTGGTCGGCGCCCTGTGGCTGCTCGTGCTGTTCGGCTTCTCCTACCTCCAGCTGCCGCAGCCGCCGTCGCCGCACGTAGGCCGGGTGCCGGTGCCGACACTGCTGCTGCTGGGAGGCGGGCTGCTCGGGCTGCTGCTGGCGGCCGTCTTCCGAAGACTGTCCGCCGTCGGCGCGCGGCGGCGGGCTCGGGGAGCCCGCCGCCGGCTGACCGAACGGGTGGCCGGCGTCGCCGACACCTCAGTGATCGCACCGGTGGAGCAGGAGCTGGCGGCGTACGTTCGGTTCTGCTCGGCGCTAGCGCGCGCCGGGGGCTCCCGCTAGCGGTCGAATCGCAGCTGCCAGCTCGGCCGCCACGTCGGGTACCCCGAGATGCCGGCCCTGGGCGACCACCTCTCGGCCGCCGACGACCACCGAGGACACGTCGCACGCGCTGGCGGCGAAGACGACGAAGGCGGCGAGGGACTCCGGGTCCACGCCGGCCAGACGCGGTGAGTCGGTCCGCAGCGTGACGAAGTCCGCGAGCGCACCCGGCTCGAGCCGGCCCGCGTCCCAGCCGAGAGCGGCCATCCCCGCCGCCGTCGCGGCATCCAGCAACGCCTCGGCCCGGTGATGTCCCCGCCGCTCGGTCACCAGCCGCTCGTCCAGCTCGACCGCGCGCGCCTCCTCGAAGATGTCGATCAGCGCGGAGCTGTCGGTGCCGAGGCAGAGCGGCGAGCCGGCCGCCACCAATCGCGCGGCCGGGCCGACTCCATCGGCGAGGTCGCGCTCGGTCGTCGGGCACAGGCACACCGAGGTGCCGCTGCCCCCGAGCAGCTCGATGTCGGCAGCCTCCAGGTGGGTGGCATGGATGGCGGTGCTCCGCTCCCCCAGCACGCCGGCGTCGGCGAGAAGGGCTGTCGGCGTCGCGCCGTGCACTGCGCTGCAGGCTGCGTTCTCGGACCGCTGTTCGGACAGGTGGACGTGCAGCGGTGCCTCCCGGTCGGCAGCCCAGGCGGCCACCGACTCCATGGCAGCGCGGTCGACCGCCCGCACGCTGTGGATCGCGGCGCCGACCCGAACCGGGTCGCGCTCGGCGAGCTGATCCACCCGGGCCGCCCAACCGTCGGCGTCGCCGTCGGTGAAGCGCAGCTGTGCGCCGTCGAGCGGTCGTCCGTCGACGTCGGCCTGCAGGTAGCAGGTGTCGAGCACGGTCAGCCGCACCCCCGCGTCCGCGGCGGCCCGGGCCAGCGCGTGCGACATCTCGTTCGGGTCGGCGTACGGCCGGCCCCCGGGCTGGTGGTGCAGGTAGTGGAACTCCCCCACCGCGGTGATCCCGGCGAGCGCCATCTCGGCGTAGGTCGCCCGGGCCAGCGCGTAGTAGGAGTCGGGGTTCAGCCGCGAGGCGACGGCGTACATCTGCTCGCGCCAGGTCCAGAAGTCGCCGGCACCGGTGTGGGTGCGGCCCCGCAGCGCCCGGTGGAAGGCGTGCGAATGTGCGTTAGCCAGTCCCGGAACGGTGATCCCGGCGAGCCGGACCGCGTCCGGTGGCGGGTCGACGTCGGCGCTCACCCGAGTGATGCGCCCGCCGTCGGCCTCGATCAGCACCCGGGCGGCCGGCCGGCCGGTCCACGCCAGGTCGGCGTGCCACCGGCTCACCGGCACGCGAGCTCCTCGATCACCGCAGCCAGCACGGACACCCCGGACACGCAGTCCGCGGGGTCGGCGCGTTCGGCCGGGCTGTGGCTCACGCCGGTCGGGTTGCGGACGAAGAGCATCGCAGCCGGAACGACGGCCGCCAGCGCACCGGCGTCGTGCCCTGCCGCGGTCGCCAGCCTCGGAACCGAGAGACCTTGCGCTGACAGCACCCCGGCCACCCGGTCGGTGAGGGCGGTGTCGAAGGTGACGGCCGCGCTGCGCGACTCCGCGACGAGCTCGACGTGCACCCGCTCTACGGCGGCCGCCCGGCGTACCTCCTCGCTCCAGTCCCCGACCAGCCAGTCCAGGACGCCGTCGTCCGGCGCTCGCGCATCGAGCCAGGCGGTGACCTGGCCCGGGACCGCGTTGGTGCCGTTGGGCTCCACCAGGATCCGGCCGACGGTCGCCACCGCACCGCCGTGCTCCGCCAACCGGCGGGCGGCCACGATCGCCGAGCTCAGCGGCAGCGTCGGGTCCCGCCGCTCGGCCAGGCGGGTCGTGCCGGCGTGGTTCGGCTCGCCGGTCAGCGTCAGCCGCCACCGGCCGTGCGGCCAGATGCCGGTGGCCACGGCAAGTGGCGCGTCGAGGTCGGCAAGACCCCGGCCCTGCTCGATGTGGAGCTCCACGAACTGCCCGATCCGGTCGACCCGTTCCCGGTCCGGCCCCAGGCCGTCCGGGTCCACGCCGAACGAGGCGAGCGCCTGCTCGAGGTTTACACCGTCCGCATCGGTACGCCGAAGCGCCGCCGCCGGGTCTAGCGCACCGGTCAGAAGCCGGCTGCCGCAGGTCGGCAGCCCGAACCGGGCCCCCTCCTCGTCGGCGAAGGCCACTACGGCGACCGGCCGACGCGGCCGTACGCCGGCCGCCCGCAGGTCATCGAGGGCCAGAAAGGCAGACACGACGCCCAGCGCGCCGTCGTACGCGCCGCCCGCCGGAACGGTGTCGAGATGGCTGCCCAGCACGACCGCCGGACCATCGAGCGGACCCCACCAGGCCCACAGGTTCCCGTTGCGATCGGTCTCCGTGGCGAGGCTTCGCTCCGCCGCCGCGGTGGTGAACCACTCCCGTACCAACCGGTCCTCCGGCGTCCAGGCGAAGCGGGAGCAGCCCCCGGTCGCTGGGTCCCGGCCGATCATGGCCAGCCGGCTGAAGGCGCGCTCGAACTCCCTGACCGACGGCATGTCCGCCAGCATGCCGCACCGCCATGTTGTGGCTACGGCGCAAGGACTCGATCGATGTTGCGCCCCTCGTCGCTTGCGGCGGACTGGACATGGCTGTGGCCCCAACCCCGTGTCCGGGGGGGGGGCAACAGACGTGTCCCGATGGCCGGGCCGGAGAGGTCGAGCCCCCACAAGGCGCGGCCGTTGGTCGGGATGTCGGGCAGGTTGCCGCTGATGTCGGTCCAGCTCGTGCCGCCGTTGCGGGACTCGAAGACGTGACCCACACCGCCGCCCGGGATCCAGCGCCGGGAGAACGCGCCGTACGTCGCGT
>JBPCOX010000070.1:0-4109 GCA_050999825.1 Mycobacteriales bacterium | reverse complement strand
CCCTGCTCGACGACGAGCCCAAGCGGACGTCGCTGGGTCGGGCGGGGCTGGAGCGGGCCCGGGAGTTCCCGTGGTCGGCGAGTGCGGAGGCGCACCTCGCCAGCTACGCCCGCGCCGTCTCCGGCGGATGACCTCCGCCGGACCATCGCGGCAGGGCGCAGCCGTCGAGGCGATCCTGCTCGTCGGGGGACGGGGCACCCGGCTGCGGCCACTGACCGTCACCACGCCCAAACCCCTGCTCCCCGCGGCCGGCGTACCGTTTCTCACCCATCAGCTCGCGCGGGCGCGCGCCGCCGGGGTCGAGCACGTGATCCTGTCGACGTCGTACCTGGCCGAGACGTTCGAGGCGCACTTCGGGGACGGCTCGGCGCTCGGCCTCGAGATCGAGTACGTGGTGGAGCCCGAGCCGCTGGGCACCGGTGGCGGCATCCGCAACGCTGCCGACCGGGTGCGCTCGGCGGACGTGCTCGTCTTCAACACCGATGTGCTCACCGGGCTGGACCTGGGCGCGCTGATGGCGACGCACCGGGCGACCGGCGCGGACGTCACCCTGCACCTCACCCGGGTGACCGACCCCAGGGCCTTCGGCCTGGTGCCCACCGACGCGGAGGGCCGGGTGACCGCCTTCCTGGAGAAGCCCGTGACCCGCCGGGAGATCGTCACCCAGCAGGTCAACGCCGGCTGCTACGTCTTCACCGCCGCGGCCCTGCGCAGCATCCCGGCCGGGCGTCCGGTCTCGGTGGAGCGGGAGACCTTTCCGACCCTGCTGGCGCAGGGAGCCCGGCTGACCGGCCACGTCGACCAGACGTACTGGCTCGACGTCGGTACGCCGGCCGCCTTCGTCACCGGATCCTGCGATCTGGTGACCGGGATCGCCCCCTCACCGGCGGTGCAGGGGCCGCCCGGACCCGCCCTGGTCCTCCCCGGCGCCGAGGTGGCCGTTGACGCGAACCTCTCCGGCGGTACGACGGTCGGTGCGGGGGCCCGGGTCGCCCCCGGGGCGCGCGTCAAGGCCTCGGTGCTCTTCGACGGGGCGATCGTCGAGGAGGGCGCGTCGGTGCGACGCTCCGTGCTCGGTCGTGACGCCCGGGTCGGGCCCGGCACCGTGCTCGACGGCGCCGTGCTCGCCGACGGAGCCCGCATCGGAGCCGGCAACGAGCTGCTTTCCGGCGTACGGGTCTGGCCGGGTGTGGAGATTCCGGACGGGGCGGTGCGCTTCTCCAGCGACCGCTGAGCGGCCCGGCTACCTCGTGGACGGGGTGGCGCTCGGGGCCGGTCGGGTGGGCGGCGTGACCGGTGCGGGCGGGGTGGGCAGGCTGCCCCCGCCGCCACCCGGCTCCGGTGCCGTGGCGTTGGTGTACTTGTCGACGAATTCAGAGATCACCTTCGGCGACACGGTCGCGCAGCGCTGCGTGCGGCCCCACGCGGTCAGCGCGAAGTGCTTGTTCTCGCCGAAGGCCGACCGGTCCCAGGGAACGGCGACGAAGCGGTCGCCGGCCGTGGCGCTGGCGGCCTGCAGCTTGGTGACCTGGTCCGCCGGCAGCTTGGCGTCGTACCAGCCGATGACGAACCCGTGCTCGAGCAGGTGCACCGCGCGCTCGGCGCTGGGGCGCGCGGACTGCGGGTAGAAGTGGATGGAGTCGGGCAGCGGGTCGGGGTTGTGCTTGCCCGAGCTCGGCGGTGCTGGGTCGTAGCTGACCCGGTCGCCGGTGTGGTCGCCCCCGCCGGCCGCCTTGTCGTTGCGGACGCCGGTGCAGTTCGCCGCCTGCGCGTCCTTGCTCGGCGTGGTGAGGTAGCCGACCGCGGCCTTGCGCTTCTTCTCCCCGGCGCCGCGGATGCTGGTGACGACGGGGATGGCGATCAGGATGGCACCGACGACGAGGCCGCTGACGATCGCGAGCAATGTCTTGCGTCTCTCGGCCGCCCGTTGCTGGCGCTTGAGCTCCTCGAGCTTGGCCCGGCGGTCCTTGCCGCTCGGCCGGCCCGTGACGTTGCGGCCGCCGGACTTGCTCGGGGTTCGGTTCGCCACCGGGCTCTCTCGTCGTCGGACATCGGTTTCGTGCGATTCTACGGGGCCGGTTGCCGACGCCGGGTGCATAACCCGTCGGCGGGCGTTGGCAGACTGGCGGCCGTGCCTCCCGTCGTACCGACCGCCACCCGGGCGACCACCTGGCACCCCGGCCGGCCGGTCGATCTCGCGGCCACCGTGGGGTCCTTGCGGCGGGGCACCGGCGACCCGGCGTTCCGCTACGCGGCCGAGGGCGGCGTGTGGCTGACCGGCCGTACGCCGCACGGGCCGGCCACGCTGGTGCTGCACCAGGCGAGGCTCGACGAGGTGACCGCCCGGGCGTGGGGCCCCGGCGCCGAGTGGATGATCGACGGCGTACCGGACCTGCTCGGAGCGACGGACGATCCGGGCGACTTCTCGCCCCGGCACCGGCTCGTGCGAGAGGCGCACCGCCGCTATCCGGGGCTGCGTGTCCCGCGTTGCCGCCGGGTCGTCGACGTCCTCGTGCCCGCGGTGCTGGAGCAGCGGGTGACCGGAGGAGAGGCGCGCCGGTCCTGGCGTGAGCTGCTGCGCCGGTACGGCGACCCGGCACCCGGCCCGGCGCCGGCCGGCATGCGGGTGCCGCCGGCAGCCGCCACCTGGCGTCGGCTGCCTTCCTGGGACTGGCACCGGGCCGGCGTCGACGGCAGCCGGGCACGGGCGATCTGTGTCGCCTCGGGGCTGGCGTCCAGGCTGGAGGAAGCGGTGTCGATGCCGGCGGGGGAGGCCGATCGGCGGCTGCGATCGGTGCCCGGGGTGGGCGTCTGGACCGCCGCCGAGGTCGCGCAGCGGGCGTTGGGCGATGCCGACGCGGTCTCCGTCGGCGACTTCCACCTCGCCTCCTTCGTCGGCTGGGCACTGGCGGGGCGGCCGGTGGACGACGACGGGATGCTCGAGCTGCTTGCGCCGTACCGTCCGCACCGCTACCGGACCATCCGACTGCTCGAGCTCAGTGGCTTCCGCAAGCCGCGCTTCGGCCCCCGCTACGCGCCCCGCGACCTGCGTGCCTTCTGAGCGCCCGATGGACTACGACGACCTGGCGGCGGGCTACGCGCGGCACCGCCGCGCGTCCGACGCCGTGGTGGCGCACCTGGTGGAAGGTGGCGGGCTCTGCGCCGCCTCGGTGGTGCTGGAGATCGGGTGCGGGACGGCGAACCACCTCGCCGCCGTCTGCGGCGCGCTGGCCGGGAGGGGGATCGGGGTCGACCAGTCTGCCGCGATGCTGGCCACGGCTCGCGGCAAGATGCAGCCGGGCCGGGTCGTGCGAGGTCGGGCCGAGGCGCTGCCGATCGCCGACGGGTGTGTCGACCTCGCCTACTCCGTCGACGTCGTCCACCACCTCAACGATGTCGGTGCCTACTTCGCCGAGGCGGCTCGGGTGCTGCGCCCGGCTGGCCGGCTGGCCACCGTCACCGACTCCGAGCAGACGATCCGGGCCCGGCACCCGCTGGCGACGTACTTCCCCGGAATCGTCGCGCCCGAGCTGGCCCGCTATCCGCCGGTCTCGTCACTGCGAGCGGCCGCCCGGCAGGCCGGGTTGGTAGTCGCCGACACCCAGCACGTCGAGCGGCGGCACCTCGTAACTGAGGCGTCGTCGTTCCGCGACCGGGCCTACTCCTCGCTGCACCTGATCCCGGCAGCCGAGTTCGAGGCCGGAATGGCGGACCTGGAGCGCGACCTCGCGGCGGGGCCGATCGCGGCCACCGGGCGCAACGTCGTCCTCTGGGCCGCCCGCGCGTGAGCCCGGCCGGCTACCGGCGTAGCACGATGGCGTCGCCGACGGGACGCTCGCCGGTGGTGTCGGACGGGCGGGTCACCAGCCGGTCGCCGATGACCATCGTGGTCGAGCCGCCGCCGTCGAGGTTGACCGCGTCCCGGGCGCCGAGCGCTCGCATGACCCTCGCCTCCTCGACGAAGCTCAGCCCAACGCTGAAACCGGGAGCCCGGCCCTCGCAGGTGACGAGCAGCAGCTCGCCGCCGGAGGTGACGCCGGCCAGCGTCCGTGGGTTGCGGCGTACGCCGAAGGCCCAGTAGAAGCCGGGGTCGTCCGGGTGCACGAAGC
>JBPCOX010000003.1:0-3779 GCA_050999825.1 Mycobacteriales bacterium | reverse complement strand
GGCTTGAGCGCGCTCGCGGCGCCGCGACGGTAGCCGCCATCGGCGGTGATTACGACCCGGGCGTCGGCGTCCTGGATCCGGCTGCTCAACGCCTCTGCGGAGAAGCCGCCGAACACGACCGAGTGGGGCGCGCCGATACGGGCGCAGGCCAGCATCGCCACCACTGTCTCGGGGATCATCGGCAGGTAGATCGCGACCCGGTCTCCGGACTGGACCCCCAGCTCGGTCAGGGCGTTCGCGGCCTGGCACACCGACCGCTGCAGGTCGGCGTAGGTGATCGTCCGCCGGTCGTCCTCGGGCTCGCCCTCCCAATGGAACGCGACCCGGTCGCCCCGCCCGGCCTGGACGTGCCGGTCCACGCAGTTGACCGCCACGTTGAGGGTGCCCCCGACGAACCACCTGGCGTGCGGCGGGTCCCACTGCAGCGGCTCGGTCCAGTCGCTGGCCCAGGTCAGCTCGCGGGCCTGGGCCGCCCAGAATCCGACCCGGTCCTTGTCGGCCTGCTCGTAGAGCTCGGGCTGGGCGTTCGCCGCCGCGGCGAGCTCGGCGGGCGGCTCGAAGCGCCGGTCCTCGGTCATCAGCGCGGACAGCGCGCTCTCGGGCTGCGACTCGCTCATCGGCTCTCCTCGGCTCTGCTCGACTGTCCGGTGCTTCCGGTTCAACGCTACGCAGGGCGGCAACCGGTGCAAGGCCAGCCGGCTACTGTCCTGGCGATGTCGGCGTACCCGGCCGCGGCGTCCGACCCGCTGGCCGCCCTGGTGGAGCTGCCCGGCGTCTGCGCCGCGGCGGAGAAGGCAAGGACGTCGATCGACCGGCTGCGCGCCCACGGGGTGCTCCGCCGCCGCTCGCATCAGGTCAGCGTGGAGTCGCTGCGCCGGGGCGCCACGGCCACCGCCGCGCTCGACGGCCTGGTCGAGACGGAGCCCGGCGTGCCGCCGGTTGCCGGAATGCGGCTGTACGCCGAGCTGGCTTTCCTGGTGCCGGTATGGCGGCGGGCGCCATGGCAGGCGCTGGCGCGGATGCACCTGCTCGCGGCCTCCGGCCGGTCCCCCTCCGCGGATCTCGGCCGGCCGCGGGCCGATGCGGAGCCGGAGGACCCGCTGGGGCTCGGTGCCGCGCCGGGGCCTGCGGAGCTGTCGTCCCGGCTGGACGCGCTGGGTGAGCTGCTCGTGCGGCGTACGACGGTGCCGGCAACGGTGTTGGCCGCCGTCGTGCACGGTGAGCTGCTTGCGCTGCGCCCGTTCGCTGTCGGCAGCGGGATGGTGGCCCGGGCGGCGGCCCGGCTCACGCTGGTGGAGCGGGGCCTGGACCCGAAGTCGTTGTCCGTGCCGGAGGCCGCCCACGCGGCGTCGCCCGCGGTGTACGCCGATTCGGCCCGCGGCTATGCGGGGGGAGGGAGCGACGGGGTGGCTCGGTGGCTGGTGCACTGCGCCGCCGCGGTGGAGGCCGGCGCGCGTGAAGGGCTGGCCATCTGCGAGGCGCTCCGCCGCGGCTGAAGGGGCGCCGGCCGGCGGACGCGCCCGACGACTCACGTCCGGCCCGTTGGGGAGGTTTCGCGCTCCACCCCTCAGGGGACTTCGACAGCACGAACGACGGCAAGAGATCTGGTTCGGCTCCACCCCCCGAAGCCGGACCTACGACGACCCCCGCCACCCCCCCCAGGCGGGGGTCGTCGGCTGTCCGGCGTCGTGTGGACGGCCCGGTCGATGTCCACAGCTCGGCCCTTGGCTCTCGTCTCCGGCTGCGCCGGCCGAGCAGGGTGGTTCTCCCGCTCCGGAATGGGAGAGCCCGTGGATGCGCTACGCCCGCGCCCTCAACGTCCCCTGCTCGTGACCGCCGACCTCGACCTGCTCGACGACGTCCTGCGCCTCGGCGCCGCGGCCGGCGCCGAGATCGAGGTGGCCCCCGACGTCACGGCCGCGCTGGCCTCCTGGGCGACCGCTGCCGTTGTCCTGGTCGGCGGCGACCTCGCCGAGGCGGCGGCCGGCTCCCGGCTGCCCCGACGCGACGACGTGGTCATCGTCGGCACCGACCTGGACGACGCGGGGGTGTGGCGGCGCGCCGTGGCGCTGGGGGCCGACCACGTGGTCTTCCTCCCCGACGCCGAGTCGTGGCTGGTCGACCTGCTGGCCGACGCCGCCGAGGGCCGCCCGCGGGCCGCTCCGCTGGTGGGCGTGCTTGGCGGTCGCGGGGGCGCCGGCGCGACCACGCTGGCCACCGCGCTGGCGGTCACGGGGGTGCGGGCGGGGTGGCGGACGCTGCTGGTGGACGCCGACCCCCTGGGCGGCGGCATCGACCTCATGCTCGGCGGCGAGTCGGCCGGAGGACTGCGCTGGCCCGAGCTGGCCGGCACCCGTGGCCGGGTCAGCGGTACGGCGTTGCACGAGGCACTGCCCCGGGTTGACGAGCTGGCCGTCTTGTCCTGGGATCGCGGCGACGCGCTCACCATCCCACCGGAGGCGATGGCGGCGCTGCTCGCGGCCGCCGAGCGGGGCAGCGACCTGGTGGTCGTAGACCTTCCCCGGCGAGCCGACGAAGCGGCTCGATGTGCCATGGAACGTGCTTCGGCCGTGCTGCTCGTCGTGCCGGCTGAGGTGCGGGCCGCGGCAGCCGCCGCCCGGGTCGCGACCTCGGCCGGGCTCTACTGCCGTGACCTACGGGTCGTCGTACGCGGCCCGGCACCTGCCGGGCTGCCCGCCCAGGCGGTGGCCGACTCGCTCGGCCTGCCGCTGGCCGGGGTGCTCAAGGCAGAGCCCGGCATCGCGGCGGCGCTCGAGCGGGGCGAGCCGCCGGCCCGGCGGGGCCGCGGACCGCTGGCTGCCTTCTGCGGGAGCTTCCTCGACGATCTGCTGCCGCCGTCCGGGCGACCGGTCGCGGCGTGACGCGGCCGGCCGTCACGTGACCGCGGACGCCGACCTGCTGGCGCGGGTGCGGGGGCGGCTCGCGGCCGAGGGCGCCGAACCGACGCCGTCGAGGGTGGCCCTGGCACTGCGCACGGAGGGGGCCGTGCGCGGTGACTCCCAGCTGCTGTCCGTTCTGGCCGGACTGCAGTCCGAGCTCGCGGGCGCCGGCCCCCTGGAGCCGCTGCTGCGGGATCCCATGGTCACCGACGTACTCGTCAACGGTCCGGACGAGGTATGGGTCGACCGGGGCGCCGGCCTGGTCCGCGCCAGCGTGCGCTTCGCCGACGAGGCAGCGGTGCGCCGGCTCGCGCAGCGGCTCACCGCCACCACGGGGCGCCGGCTCGACGACGCGGCACCCTTCGCTGACGCTCGCCTTCCCGGCGGCTCGCGGCTGCACGCCGTCCTCCCGCCGGTATGCCCGACCGGCACCTGCCTGTCCCTGCGGGTGCCACGACGAAGCGCCTTCACGCTGGCCGAGCTTGCCGCCGCCGGCTCACTCGCCCAGCCGGTGACCGTACTGCTCCAGGAGCTGGTGAGCGCCCGGCTGGCCTTTCTGGTCAGCGGTGGCACCGGCACGGGCAAGACCACCCTGCTGTCCACCTTGCTGGGGCTGGCCGACCCGGTCGAACGCATCGTGCTGGTGGAGGACTCCGGTGAGCTGCGACCGGACCGCCCGCACGTCGTACGGCTGGAGACGCGCCCGCCCAACCTCGAGGGGGCCGGGGCGATCGCCCTGCGTGACCTGGTGCGGCAGGCGCTGCGGATGCGACCCGACCGGCTGGTTGTCGGCGAGGTTCGAGGAGCGGAGGTGGTCGACCTGCTGGCCGCCCTCAACACAGGTCACGAGGGTGGCTGTGGCACCGTGCACGCCAACAG
>JBPCOX010000001.1:0-4703 GCA_050999825.1 Mycobacteriales bacterium | reverse complement strand
GCGCAAGCCGTCGGCGGCCCGGTGCAGGTCGATACGGCCACCACCGACCGCGCCCATGTGTGCAGGTACTTCGGCAGGCCGGCGCCGGCGCCCAGGGCCGGCTGTCGGTGGACACCGCCCCGCTCTTCTGCAAGCTGCTCTACCTGGCGCTGGAGAAGAACATCTTCGGGCACGGGTCCGGTCGCGGCGTTCAGCTGCGGATCAACGACATCGGAGACGGCGGGATGCTCGTTCAGGGCAACGGTAATGTCCAGATTGCCGTCGCCGGCGGTTGTCTCACGATCGATGCCGCCGCCGGCCAGGTACCGGTCGCCGACGACACCATGCTGCGCCTCGCTCGCACCGCCGTCGGGCGCGTGAAATAGGGCGTCACGTCGTCGCAGCAGGTGCATCGGCTGCGGTCCCTTACTGGAGTAGCTGCTCAGCCGCGCACCAGGAAGCGGTGCTCCGGGCGCTCCAGCAGCCACGTCCGCCCGCTGCCGGGGGCGGCGGGGAGCAGATCCCCGCGGCGTACGCCGAGGACATGGAGCTGCTCGACCTCGAGGGGTTCCGGGTCAGCCAGCAGAGCCAGCAGCGGCGGTAGCAGGGCATCTCCGCCGTAACACTGCACGGCCTCGGGAGACCAAGTGCCGAGCCGGCCGCCGATCCCCTCGGCGAGGACCAGGCTGCCGGCCGCCGGGTCGAAGAGGCCGGCGGCGACCCGGCGACCGGGCTCGTCCACCAGCAGGACCGCGCGGTGTCCCGCGAGCGCCAGCCGCACGAGCCAGCCGGGTGCCGCCGGCGGGGCTGGGCCGGAGCTGGGCTCGGTGGCCAGCAGCCGCTCGAGCACGCTGGACTCTTCTGCACCGAGCCGTTCGGCACTGACCAGGCGACCAGCGACCCGCCGGTAGGTCTCCGGGCCGGCACCCGCGCCGCGCAGCCGTATGAAGCCGCACGGGACCACGCCGGCGCTGTGCAGCTCGCGTCCGTTCCTGGTGAATGCGGCCGACGCCTGCACGCCGGGGCCCAGCCAGAGCGGGACCACCAGCACCCCGCCCTCCGCGAGTTGGTCGACCCACGATGTCGACACGTCCCAGCTCCCTACGGTCGCCTCGATCCGGTCGTACGGCGCACCGGCTGGATGACCGAGCCACCCGTCAGCGGTCACCACCTCGACCCCTTCGACACCGGCCGCGGCAAGATGGCGGCCGGCAGCCGACGCGGTCACAGGGTCGACGTCGATCGTCGTCACCTGACCGGAGTGACCTGCCAGATGTGCCAGCAGCGCGGCGTTGTAGCCGGTGCCGGCGCCGATCTCCAGCACCCGGTGCCCCGGCTGCACCGCCAGCTGCCTCAGCATGATCGCCACGATCGAGGGCTGGCTCGCCGAGCTGGTCGGCAGCCCGTCCGGCGCGGTCTGTGTCACGACGGCCTCGTCGGCGTACGCCCTGGCCACCGGGACGGCGGGCAGGAACCGGTGGCGTTCCACCGCGCGCAGCGCAGCCTCCACCGGCCCGTCCCTGACGACGCCGGCCAGGCGCAGCTCGTCGACCATGGCGGTCCGTGCCGCTGCCGGATCGCTACTGGCGGGCGGTGCCGAGCCGGGCGTCGAGGGCACCAGCCCATTGTGGTCGTTGTGCGCTCCGCCGGCGCCCGGTCGGTCGCCGGAGCCGCTCGAGCGGGACGAAGGCCAGCAGGCAGATCACGTGCGGGAGGAACAGGATGGTGATGGTGGCGAAGGTCACCAGATGGAAGGCGAGGAGGAGCCACAGCATCGTCGCGCGAGCCCGCCCACGCAGCACCAGCAGCAGCGGCGACGCCAGCTCCATCGCCACGATTCCCCACTGGGTGAGGTGCAGGACCCAACGGACGTGCAGCAGCGGCTGAGCGAGGAAGGTCCCCCGTCGGGTCACCGCCCAGACCAGGGTCTCGCCGTTGACCCATCCCCAGCCGCCGAACCGGATCTTCGTAACCGAGGCCAGGAAGTACGTCGCGACGACCGCCACCTGCACGCACCGCACCGCCCAGCCGGCGGCCTCGCTCGGCCGGAGGTCGCAGCGGCGGGCGGTTCCCACGGTGGGCAGTACGGCGAGCGCCACGAGCAGCGCGAAGCGGTCGTGGTCGACCTTGCCGTAGGACATGGCGACGACCATCCACTCGGCGTACAGGAGGAAGACCGTCGTGCCGAGTAGCCGGGGTGCCCGCCCGCTGAGCGCGAGCACGGCGGCGACCAGCAGGCCGATCCCGAGCGCGGAGACAAGACCGCTGGTCGGCGTGGGCAGGTGCAGCAGGCGGCCGACCGCCAGCGGCCGGTACCAGTCGCCGGGCACGGCGACCCGACGCTGCACCCAGCGGTCCCACCAGAGGACGTCGAGCGGGACAAACCCGTAGACCACCAGCCGCAGTGCGGCGATCCGGCCGAGCGGGACCGGCGGAAACCACCAGCTGCTCACCTCGGGACGGCCCGCCACGTCGCGAGCACCTCGTCCGACTCGCCCGCGGCAACGCCGCGCCTGAGGTGAACCGTGTGCATGACCAGGTCCACCTGGACATAGCGCGGCGCCCGCGGGTGCAGGCGCGCGTGGGCGCTGGCCAGTCCGGCGAGCAGCCTCGCATCCTCGACCACACGGTCGAGCTGGCCCTCGAGCTCCGCCCGGCGGAGCCCGACCGTGTCCGGCTCGAGCGCAACCGCCACCCGGTCGCCCCTGTCGGTGCGGGCCTCGACGCGCGCAGACCTGGCAGCACCGTCCGAGGCGGTCGTGAAGGCGAACATCACGAACGGCCCGACCGGGAAGTGGTCGTCCTGGCCGGCCAGTGAGCCCCACGCCAGCAGCGCAAGCACGGCTGCAGTGACCGTCAGCCGCAGCCCGCGGCCCGCCCTGGACACCGTGACCGCACGCATACCGGGAGGGTAGGTTGCCGGCTTCCGGGCGTCCGGCAGGATGAGGGAATGGACCCGACCGACATCCGGCTCACCGGCGCCGTACCGCTGGACCCGCGGCCGCAAGCAGCGCCGAACGGTGCACCCGCCGTCGTCGACGTCACCGAGGCCAACTTCGCCGTCGAGGTGCTGGAGCGGTCGAGGTCCGTTCCGGTGGTCATCGACTTCTGGGCGGCGTGGTGCGGGCCGTGCCGTCAGCTCAGTCCTGTGCTCGAACGGCTCGCCGCCGAGGCGGCCGGCGCGTGGGTGCTCGGCAAGATCGACGTCGACGCCAACCCGCGGCTGGCGCAGGCGGCCGCCGTCCAGGGCATCCCGGCGGTCAAGGCCGTGGTCGACGGCGCCGTCGTTCACGAGTTCACCGGCGTCATGCCGGAGGCGCAGGTCCGCGCCTGGGTGACAGAGGTGCTCTCAATGCGCGCCAACGGCTCAGGGGCCGACCCGGGAGCCGCGCCGCCGCCGGCCGATCCGGCCCAGGCCGCGGCGGACTCGGCGCTGATGCGCGGCGACTTCGAGGCCGCGATCGCGGGCTACGCCGAGATCCTCGAGCGCAACCCCGGCGACGGCTTCGCGAAGGTGTCGCTGGCCAGGGCGCAGCTGCTCAAGCGGGGGGCGTCCTACGACGAACGCCGGGTACGCCGCCAGCTGGCCCAGACGCCGGACGATGTCGAGGCGGTGGCCGCAGCGGCCGATCTAGACCTGCTCGACGGCCGGGTGGACGAGGCGTTCGGCCGGCTTCTGGACCTGGTGCGGCGCAGTTCGGGCGCCGAGCGCGACTCGGCACGGACCAGGCTCCTGAGCCTGTTCGAGGTCCTCGAGCCGGACGACCCGGCGCTGGCTGCGGCTCGACGCTCGCTGGCCAACGCCCTGTTCTGACCCGCAGCCGACGCGCCGAGCTGGTTGCGCGCCGGCACCTACGTTGTCGCCGGACCGGGCGCGGCGGGACACAGCCAGAGCGTGCCGAGCGGGGGGAGTCGCAGGGTCGCCGACGCCGGCCGGCCGTGCCACGGCGCCGCGGCGGCCTCGACCGCGCCGAGGTTGCCCACGCCGCTGCCGGCGTACGCGGTCGAGTCGGTGTTGATGACCTCGGTCCAGGAGCCGGCACTGGGGAGGCCGAGCCGATAACCCTCGTGCGGTACGCCGGCGAAGTTCGTGACACAGGCGAGCACCGACCCGTCGGTGCCCCAGCGTAGGAACGAGTAGACGTTGCTCGTCGCGTCGTTGGCATCTATCCAGGAGAACCCGGCCGGCTCGCCGTCCTGGCTCCACAGCGCGGGGCGCTCCGCGTACGCCGCGTTGAGGTCGCGCACGAGGTCGCGAACGCCGCCGTGCTCGGGCTGCGCGAGCAGCGTCCAGTCCAGCGACCGGCTCTCCGCCCACTCCGTCTCCGAGGCGAACTCGCAACCCATGAACAGCAGCGACTTGCCGGGATGCGCCCACATGTAGGCGAGCAGCGCCCGCAGGTTGGCCAGCTGTTGCCAGCGGTCGCCCGGCATCTTGTGCAGCAGCGAGCCCTTGCCGTGCACGACCTCGTCGTGGCTGATCGGCAGCAGGAACCGCTCGGAGTAGGCGTACACGAGCGAGAACGTCAGCTCGGAGTGGTGAAAGCTGCGGTAGACCGGCGGCCGAGCCAGGTAGGCCAGCGTGTCGTGCATCCACCCCATGTTCCACTTGAGATCGAAGCCGAGGCCGCCGAGGTGGCTCGGCCGCGTCACGCCCGGCCAGGCGGTCGACTCCTCGGCGATGGTGACGGCACCGGGGACCCGCCGAGCGACGGTGGCCGTCA
>JBPCOX010000288.1:0-5473 GCA_050999825.1 Mycobacteriales bacterium | reverse complement strand
ACCTCGGTCGTGGAGCGGGTGCTCGACGGTGCGGTCGAGTACGACGTGCTGACCGGCTCCTGCCCCGGGGACAGCGAATGGGTTCCGCACGGTCACCTGCTGCGCCTGCGGGTGCCCTGGCCCGGCTAGCTCAGTAGCCGGGTCCCAGGACCGGCGTGCTGGTCAGCGTCGACTACCGGTCACCCGGCCTAGCACGACGCCGCAGAAACCGGCGGCGACAGCAATCACCCCGACGACGGGTTGGCCGGTGACGCTTATCGTCGCGAACCCGCCAGCGGCCAAGCAGGCGGCGGGTAGGAGCGTCGAGACGTGCTTGGCCAACCAGTCGTCGGAGCCGCTTCGAGCAGCGATGGGACTCAGCCGTGGCGGCAGGTCCGAGACCAGCATGTACAGCTCGCCCATCGTGTGTGCCGCCAGCGCACTACGAACACGCACGTCCAGTTCGTCCATGTCGAGACGCCCTCGAGCGTGTTGTTCGTTGAGGTGGTCGATCACCTCAGCCCGCTCCGTGTCGTCGACTCTCGCGCGAGACAGCTCCATGCGGGTCATCCTCACCGTTGCACCGGAGCGTGTCCACACACCCCTGCCCGTCAAGATCTTCGAGCGCCGACACCGTGGGGTCGGCTCGTTCGCCGCCGGGCCAGGCGGCGAAACATCACCCAGCCACCGACCGCGGCCACCAGCGCGGCGACCAGCAGCACCCTGCCGACCGGGCGGAGTCCGGGAGCATCGCGACGCGCGGCGGGCGTCGGGGTCGCGGCGGGCGTCGGGGTCGGGGCTGGCGTGGCGGCCGGGGCTGGCGTGGCGGCCGGGCCCGCCAGGCGGACGGCGTACACGGCGCTGTGCGGGCCCTCGCTGCCCACCAGCAGCGTGCCGTCGGAGCGGAACGCGACCGACTCGCCCTGGGGCATGGTCGGCAGCGGCACCCGGACCGGCGGCTGCCGCAGGGCCGCCGGCACGCCGCCCGGGCCGAGCGCCCAGAAGAAGGCCTCGGCGTACGTGCGCAACACCAGGCGGTCGCCGGCCCGGCTGACCGCTCCACCGGTCACGGCAGCGCCGACGCCGAGCTCTACCGTGGCCACGAGCCGCAGGGTGCTCGTCGGCTGGAGCCGCAGCTGCGTCGCGTAGACCGACGTCTGGCCGGACAAGGACTTGGTGGCGACGTACACCGCGGCGCGGCGCGCATCGACCAGCAGCGCCTCGGCGTCGTGTGGACCGTCCGGATAGCGCAGCCGCGTCGTGGCCGGCGGGGACGTCGTCGCCGAGACCCCTCGCCACCGGCGGTCGACTCGGGGCTCGGGCACCAGGTAGATCGCGATGTCCGGCCGCAGACCGCGGTTGTCACCGATGTCGGCGAACCACAGGCTGCGCCGTCCGGTCGCGTCCGGCGCGGCGGCCATGTCCTCCCAGTCCACGTTCGTCGCGCCGGGGACCCTGTACGCCGCCAGCGTGGCGCCGGTGGCGGCGTCGACGGCGAAGAACCCAGCCGCGTCCCCACTGTCGTTGTGGGTGTAGACGACGCGGTCGTCGTAGGAGCTGACCGCCAGCCCACTCGACTCGGTGATCGCCGGGTCGGCCCAACGGAACAGCAAGGTCGGATTGGGGCCGGCCGATTGCGCCGTGCCCGCCGTCCAAATCGTCAGGACCGTTGCGCCCAGGAGCGCAGCCGCTATCCGCATCGGCCGACGGCGAGCAGGTGTGCGCTGCTGGGCAGGAGCGCGGGATCCGCCTCGGTGAGCCGGGCGGCCAGCAGCGCCGACGGCAGATAGGCCTTCCATCGCTCCGGGCCGGCCGCGTCCACCGCGGTCCAGGCCGGTCCTTCGATGCCGAGAACGCGCACCTCTTGGAAGCCGGTGGCAGCCAGCTCGGCGGCCAATCCCTCGGGTGTGTGGAAGAAGGCCGGCGTGAAGCCGAGAGAGGGGTCGTGCCGTCCAGTGGACATTACCGCCGAGAGCCTCGCCGCAACCTCAGCGGTCAGCTCACCCGAAGCGGCCCAGTCGAGCAGAGCCATGTAGCGACTGATCGCAGCCGCGAGCAGCACGCCATCTCGCTCGAGAACCCGGCGAGCCTCGCGGAGCGCCGTCAGCCGGTCCGCCGCCGAGACCAGGTGGTAGAGCGGCCCCAGCAGCAACACACCGCCCACCGAACCGGCCGGCTCCGGCAGGCTGCGTGCGTCCCCCAGCGTGGCGGTGAACGTTCCGTGCCGCCCGGCCTCCTCGACATGGCGCGGCACCGGGTCGAGGAGGTGTACGTCGTAACCCCTCCCGGCGAGCCAGCTGGCGTGGACACCGGTGCCGCCGCCGACGTCGAGCACTCTGCACGGCGGCGAAGGCAGGAACCTCTCCAGCAGCTCCCGAGTTCTCAGCAGCTCGAGGCGCCCGTGTCCGGAGCGCAGCAGCCGGGCACCCTCGTCCTGCTCGTCGTAGTGCCGGAGCATCGCCTCATGGTCGTCCCGGTGCCCCATCGGCCGATCGTCACACGAACGGCCCCTGGTCTGGAACCGTTCGCAGGCGCACGGGACGGCGGGTGCGGCACCGCGTTTGCCATGCCAGCACAGACCGGGTGGGATGGCTGCATGGACTACACCCACCTCGGCCGCAGTGGCCTGTCCGTCAGCCGGCTGTGCCTCGGCACCATGAACTTCGGCCCGCAGACCTCGGAGGAGGACTCCTTCGCGATCATGGACCGGGCGCACGAGCACGGGATCAACTTCTTCGACACCGCGAACGTCTACGGCTGGCGCAAGGGCGAGGGCTGGACCGAGCAGATCGTCGGCCGCTGGTTCGCCCAGGGCGGGGGCCGCCGGGAGAAGACCGTCATCGCCACGAAGCTCTACGGCTCGATGAGCGACTGGCCCAACGACACGTTCCTGTCCGCGTTGAACATCCGGCGGGCCTGCGACGCCTCCCTGAAGCGGCTGCAGACCGACCACATCGACCTCTACCAGATGCACCACGTCGATCTCGAGACCCCATGGGACGAGATCTGGCAGGCGATGGAGACCCTCGTGGCCCAGGGAAAGGTGATCTACGTCGGCTCGTCGAACTTCGCCGGCTGGCACCTCACCCAGGCCCAGGAGGCCGCCAAGGCACGGCACTTCTACGGCCTGTCCAGCGAGCAGTCGATCTACAACCTGCTGGAACGCACCGTCGAGCTCGAGGTGCTGCCGGCCTGTACGGCGTACGGGCTCGGCGTCATCCCGTGGAGCCCGCTGATGGGTGGGCTGCTGGGCGGCATCCTGCGCAAGTCCAAGGAGGGCCGGGGGGCGTCCGAGCAGGCGCAGAACCGGCTGGCCGAGCACCGGGACAAGGTGGAGGCCTATGAGGCGTTCTGCGACGAGCTGGGCGAGTCGCCCGCCGACGTGGGGATCTCCTGGCTGCTGCACCAGCCCGCCGTCACGGCGCCGATCATCGGGCCGCGCACGATCGAGCAGCTGGACGGGTCGCTGCGCGCGCTGGAGATCTCGCTGTCGGAGAAGGAGCTGGCCCGGCTGGACGAGATCTCGCCGGGTCCGGGCGGCCCGGCACCGCAGGCCTACGCCTGGTGAGGTACGTCGCGCTGCTGCGCGGCATCAATGTCGGCGGGCACAAGAAGGTCGCGATGGGCCGCCTGCGGGAGCTGCTGGAAGCGCTCGGGCTCCAAGACGTGCGCACCCACCTGCAGAGTGGCAATGCCGTCTTCGGCTCTGAGCTGGCGCAGGAGAGGTTGGAGCATGAGATCGAGCAAGCGATCAGTCGCGAGCTCGGGATGGACGTCCGGGTGCTGGTGCGCAGCCGGGACGAGCTCGCCGCAGTCGTCGACGCCGACCCGTTCCAGGAGACGGCCACGGACCCGTCGAGGTATCTGGTCACCTTCCTTTCCGCGGCACCTCCACCGCAGGTGGTGGCCGGCATCGACCCGGCCGACCACGAGCCGGACCGTTTCCACCTCGGCCGACGCGAGATCTACCTGTGGTGCCCGAACGGTCTGCTCGCCTCCGAGCTGCCCAAGGCCTTCTCGGACAAGCGCTTGGGTGTCGCCACCACGACGCGGAACTGGCGCACCGTCACGAAGCTGTCGGAGCTTGCGGACAGCGGGCAGCCAACCGGTCCGTAGCGGGCCAGCGCATGCGGTGGACCGTGCCCGGAGCGCGAGTCGGCTATGACTGAGCCTGGGTCCGGTTGGCGGTGGCAGACGTCGAGGTCGCGGGCAGCGGTCCGCCGAGCCGCCAGGAGTCGACGATCTCGTGGCGGACCGACGGCCCCAGGTAGCTGCGGACCAGCTCCAGCTCCGTGGCCGTCCAGGTAGGCCCGGCGTACGCCGACAGAACGGGGAGCAGACCGGTGACGTCCGCGCCACCCGAGGGCTTGGCGCGAGCCAGCGTGAGGTGCGGCGAGAACCGGCGTTCCCCGACAGGGATGCCGCTGCGACGCGCGGCCGCGGACCCGGCCGCGGCCAGCCGGGCGAGTGCCGGGCGGTCGCCGGTCAGGCCGACCCAGAGCACCCGAGCCCGGTCGGAGCGGCGGGGGAACGTACCGGCTCCGCTCAACGACAGCACCAGCTCGCCAGCCCGTCCGGCGGCACGCGCCAACCGGGGCCCGAGCTCGGCGTAGCGACGCTCGTCCACCTCGCCGAGGAATACCAGAGTGAGATGTCGCTGGTCGGGGGGCGTCCAGCGCAGGTCACCCACCCTGTCGCGCAGGCTTGACACCCCTTCCTCGAGGTGCGCGAGCGCCGTCGGCGACGGCCGGACAGCCACGAAGAGCCTCACTCCGTCGCGACCGCCAGGTAGTCCCTGAGCAGCCGGACTGCGACCGGGTCGCCGGATCGCTCGACGGCGTCGTCGGGCGCTCGGCCCCACAGCCACCGGAGCACGCCGGCCGGCGCGCCGGTCACGGTGCCCACTGCCGCCCCCTCGCCGCGAACCAGCTCGACCGAGGTGGACCGCAAAGTCACGAGCCAGGATCGGTGGCCGGCGGAGACCTGCAGCCGCTCGCCGGCGCCCGGCATCGGATTCGGCTCGTCGCTCCAGTCGCCGGAGAGGAAGCACTCGAGCACCTCGTCGATGCCGTCGACCGCGATGTCGTCCGCCACCTGCGGCGACCGGCCGGCGGCCAGCTCGGCGTCGACCCGGTGGATCACCGTCTCCTGCGCCATCCGCCGGTACCAGAAGCCGGCGGTCTGGTCCGGCGGCCACCAGGTCCAGCTCGGCGTCGCCGGGTCGGTCGACCGGAGTACGCCGAGCAATTCGGCCAGCCCCTCGTCGTACCAGTCGAGCAGGTCGGCATCCGGTGGCGGTGGCGGCGCCTCCACGTCCGGGCGGGTGCGGGTTCGGCTACGGACCACCTCGCCCCGCCCCCGGTGCACCCCACCGGTGTGCGCGACGAGGTCGCGCACGCTCCAGCCCGGGCACGGGGGGACCGGGGTGTCGAGCGGCACCAAGCGCGCGGCGGCAGAGAGCGTCGCGCCGTCGGCGGCCAAAGAGTCGAGATAT
>JBPCOX010000266.1:0-4826 GCA_050999825.1 Mycobacteriales bacterium | reverse complement strand
CCGGGCGCTGTTCCTGCCGGGCGGCCGGGCGCCTGCGATCGGCTCGGTCTTCCGTAACCCCGACCTCGCCGCGACCTACCGGCTGCTCGCCCGCGGCGGCCCGGACGCGTTCTACACTGGCCCGCTGGCGCGCGACATCGCCCGTACGGCGCAGCACCCGCCGGTCCGCCCCGGTGCCGACCGACGGGTCCGGCCAGGCCTGATGACGACGGCGGACCTGCGCCAGTACACGGCGCCGCTACGGCGCCCGACCTCCGTGGACTACCGGGGCCTGGACGTCTACGGGATGCCACCGCCCTCCAGCGGCGGCTCGACGGTCGGCGAGGCGCTTAACATCCTCGAGCGCTTCAACCTTGACGGCGTCGGCCGGGCGCAGGCCATGCACTACTACCTCGAGGCCAGCCGGCTGGCCTATGCCGACCGCGGCCGATACATCGGCGACCCGGCGTACGTCGACGTGCCGCTGAACCAGCTGCTCTCCGACGGTTTCGCCCGCGAGCGCGCCTGCCTGATTCACCCCAAGGACGCGCTGGAGAGCCCGGTGCCGCCCGGCTCTCCCGACGGCAGCTACTCCGGCTGCGGCCGCTCGGCGACCGCGGGTGCCGTGGGCGTCGAGGAGAGCCCCAACACCACGCACCTCACCGTGGCCGACCGGGCCGGCAACGTGGCCAGCCTGACGTTCACGATCGAGCAGATCGGCGGCACCGGCATCGTGGTGCCCGGGCGCGGCTTCCTGCTCAACAACGAGCTCACCGACTTCAGCTTCGGCCCCCCGGTGCCGGGGACGCCCGACCCGAACCTGCCCGCGCCCGGCAAGCGGCCGCGCAGCAGCATGAGCCCGACAATCGTGCTCAAGGACGGCAAGCCGCTGCTCGCGCTCGGTTCGCCCGGCGGGTCGACGATCATCACGACGGTGCTGCAGGTGCTCGTCAACCACCTCGACCTGGGGCTGTCGCTGCCCGATGCGATCGCGGCGCCGCGGGCTTCGCAGCGCAACTCCGACCCCGGGATCGCCGAGCCGGCCTTCCTGAGCTCCTGGTACGGCCGGCGGCTGGTGCGCGACTACGACCAGCAGCTGGTCGTGGTAGCGCCGCCACCCGGTTTCCCGCCCGCGCTGTTCGCGCCGGAGATCGGCGCGGTGGAGGCGGTCCGGTTCTTCCCGAACGGCCAGCTGATGGCCGCGGCGGAGCCGACGCGGCGCGGCGGCGGGAGCGCGGCGGTGGTCAACCCGGCTCGCTAGCCACCAGCTCGACCTTGATGCCGTCCGGGTCCTGGACGTACGCGGCGTAGTGGTCCGGGCCGCCTGCGTACGGGTGGCGGTCGGCGTAGAGCAGCGGTACGCCGAGCTCGCGCACCAGCGCCTCGACGTCGTCCGCTGTCCCGGCGTGCAGGGCGAGGTGGTTGAGCCCGACACGGCGCCGGTCGTACGGCGACTCTCGGTAATTGTCGGCGACCTGGACGAACACGACATAGGTCTCATGGAGTCGCCAGGAGCGGCCGCCCGGCCACGACTGGTACGCCGTCCAGCCCAGCCGCTCGAGCAGCGGTCGCCAGAAGGCGACGGAGCGATCGAGGTCGGCGACGTAGATCTCGACGTGATGCAGCATGCTGGCCGTCCGTTCGTAGTACGCGGCGTAGTATCGCAAGCATGCAGCAGGTACCGGTGCGGGAACTCAACCAGGACACCGCCGGCGTGCTGGCGCGCGTGCAGCGCGGCGAGGAGCTCGAGATCACCTCCAACGGCCGGCCGGTCGCGCGCCTGCTGCCGATTGCCGCGCATCCGCTCGCCACGCTCATCCGGGGAGGGTTGGTCCGGCCCGCCACCCGTCGGCTTGATGTGGCCGTCAGCCCGGCGGACGCGGACGCCAAGCTCGGAGATCCGTGCACCGACGGCCTGACCGGTCAGATCCACCACGACCGCCAGGACCGCCTGTGATCTATCTGGACGCCTCCGCGCTGGTCAAGCTTGTCCGGGCGGAGGCGGGTTCCGCTGCTCTCAAGCGGTGGCTGGCACCGCGGGCCGCGGACGTCCTGCTGAGCTCGGTCCTGGCGGATGTCGAGGTCACCAGGGCCGTCCGCAGGTCGGCGCCCGAGCTGCTCGATCGAGTGCCGGGGATCCTCGAGGCGCTCGAGCTGGTCGAGTTGAGTCCGGCAGTCAGGACGCTCGCCGGGGGTTACTCGATGCCGACCCTGCGGGCGGCCGACGCCGTGCATCTTGCCAGCGCGGAGCTGGTTGCCCGTGAGACGGCGGAGGTGGTGGAGGCCTTCGTTTGTTACGACCGGGTGCTGTCATCGGCCGCCGCCCAGGTCGGCATGCTGGTCGTGGCACCGGCCTGACAGCCGAGCGGACTGACTGGTCTGAAGGGCCGGGCGGTTACGCTGGTCCGGCCGCCCTGCGCTCGGAGGACTGACCC
This sequence comes from Mycobacteriales bacterium, assembly GCA_050999825.1. Taxonomy (GTDB): domain Bacteria; phylum Actinomycetota; class Actinomycetes; order JALYNC01; family JALYNC01; genus JBPCOB01. The sequence continues at coordinate 2,412 of JBPCOX010000266.1, read as the reverse complement.
GCCCGTGTTCGACACGCTCTCCGACCGGCTCGAGACCGCCTTCAAGTCGCTCCGCGGCAAGGGCCGGCTCTCCGACGCCGACATCGACGCCACCGCGCGCGAGATCCGGATCGCGCTGTTGGAGGCCGACGTAGCGCTGCCGGTGGTCAAAGCGTTCACCGCCGCGGTCAAGGAGCGGGCTCGCGGCGTCGAGGTGTCCCAGTCCCTCAACCCGGCGCAGCAGGTCATCAAGATCGTAAACGACGAGCTGGTCGGGATCCTCGGCGGCGCGACGGCGACGCTGCGGCTCGCCAAGACGCCGCCGACGGTCATTCTGCTGGCCGGCCTGCAGGGGGCCGGCAAGACGACGCTGGCCGCCAAGCTGGCGCTGTGGCTGCGCAAGAGCGGCCACGCACCGCTCCTGGTCGCGGCCGACCTGCAGCGGCCCAACGCCGTACAACAGCTCCAGGTCGTCGGTGGGCAGGCCGGGGTCGACGTCTTCGCGCCCGAGCCGGGCAGCGGCGTGGGCGATCCCGTCTCGGTCGCGTCGCGATCGATCGATCACGCCCGCCGTTACCAGCACGACGTGGTCGTGGTCGACACCGCCGGCCGGCTGGGCGTGGACGCCCAGATGATGGCCCAGGCCGCGGCGATCCGCGACGCCGTGTCGCCCGACGACATCCTCTACGTCGTCGACGCGATGATCGGCCAGGACGCCGTCAACACCGCGCTGGCCTTCCTCGACGGCGTCGGGTTCTCCGGCGTGGTCCTCACCAAGCTCGACGGCGACGCCCGCGGCGGGGCGGCGCTGTCGGTCGCCTCCGTCACCGAGCGCCCGATCCTGTTCGCCTCGACGGGGGAGAAGCTAGCCGACTTCGACGTCTTCCACCCCGAGCGGATGGCCTCGCGCATCCTCGGCATGGGCGACGTGCTGACGCTCATCGAGCAGGCCGAGCAGGTCTTCGACGCCGACGAGGCGGCGGTGATCGCGGGCAAGCTCGCCAGCGGGGGCGACTTCACCCTGGAGGACTTCCTCGACCAGATGCTCGCCGTACGCCGGATGGGCCCGATCGGCAACCTGCTCGGGATGCTGCCGGGCATGGGCCAGCTCAAGGACCAGATCGCGGCCATCGACGACCGGGACCTCGACCGGGTGGCCGCCATCATCCGGTCGATGACCCCGGCGGAGCGGCAGGACCCCAAGATGATCAACGGTTCTCGCCGGCTGCGGATCGCTCGTGGGTCCGGGGTCACCGTCACGGAGGTCAACCAGCTGGTGGACCGGTTCTTCGAGGCCCGTAAGATGATCAAGCAGATGACCGGCGGCGCCGGTCTGCCCGGCGTACGGCGGTCCAAGCCGGCGAAGGGCCGCAAGGGCAAGAAGGGCCGCAACCCCCCCCGACCTGCTCCCCGCCCGCCGCTCGGCCTGCCCCCTGGTGGGCTTTCCGGGTTGCCAGGGGGTCCCTTGCCGGGCGGGTCCGGGCTGCCGCCGGGGGTCTCCATGCCCGACATCTCGAAGTTGAGGTTCCCGCCCGCGGCCGATCGCTGAGCTACGTGCCGGGCCGGACGGGGTCTAGACCGGCCGCCGCGCCAGCCTCGGCGAGGCGGCTGTCGTAGGCCACGAAGGCTGATAGCTCCGCGCGAATCGACAGGGCGCTGACCAGGTGGATGGCATCCAGGCTGCGGAGCAGGGGCTCGGCCGCCTCGGCGGCCTCGTCGACCAGGTCGCTGGTCAGCGGGATCAGATCCACTCCGGCGAGCAGGGCCCTGGCCGCCGGCAGGGCGGCCGCGTTCAGGCGCCGGCTCGCGCGGATCACCTCCACCTTGGCCAGCACACTGCTCACTGCTGGCGTGCCTGCTCTCGCCGAGATCCACTGCTCGAGAGCGAGGCTTTCGCGCTCCTCATGCAGCAGCTTCAACAGCGCAGATGAGTCCAGGTAGATCACAATCGGTCCTCGCGCAGCGCGTCGAGCACCGCGCCGGTGGCTGCCGCCCCGGGGGCACGCCGCGGCAGTCGGAGCGGGCGAGAGGCAGGGAGAAGTCGGCCCGTGGCGACCAACCGCTCTCGGCCGGTGGTGGCGGGCTCGGGCGGCACGAGCAGTGCGATGAGCTTGCCTCGCTCGGTGACCTCCACGACCTCACCGGCCTTCACCCGCGCCAGGTAGCGGCTGGCATGCTGGCGAAGCTCGCGCACCCCGATGCGCTCCATACCCAAAGGTAGCACTTCCAGTGCTACCTTTGCCGAATGGCGCAGTTGCCCGTCCGCTACCGCTCGTCGGACGAGGACAGCGCGCGATGGCTCGGCTTCAGCTACCGCCCCGGCGACATCGTGATCAGCACCCGGTCCAAGAGCGGTACGACGTGGATGCAGATGATCTGCGCGCTGCTGGTGTTCCAGACTCCCGAGCTGCCGGCGCCGCTGGACCGGCTGTC
>JBPCOX010000080.1:0-3216 GCA_050999825.1 Mycobacteriales bacterium | reverse complement strand
ACGTTGTCCCTGGTGGCCGAGCTGCTTCGAAGTGGCCGGACGCGGGAGTCCAGGCTGTTGCAGGGCGTTGCTGGTCACCACCGACTACCAGGGGCAGCCGCCGTCCTAGAGGCACTCCGGCAGCTGGCGGGAGGCCTGGAGAGTCCTCTGGAGGTGGATGCGCTGCACCGGCTCATCCGGACCGCGGGCCTGCCCGAACCAGTGGCCCAACTCGTCGTACGACACGACGGCTGCTTCGTCGCCCGGGTCGACTTCGGCTGGCCCGAGACGAAGATCGCACTGGAGGTCGACGGACGGGTCGCCCACGTCAGCGTGGCAGCCTTCGAGCGAGACGCCGCCAGGGAGCTGGCACTGCAAGCGGCGGGATGGACGGTCGTGCGGATCACCGCGCGGCTGCTTCACAAGGAGCCGGCGACCGCCGTCGCGGCGATCGTCGCCGCCATGGCGGGACGAGGTCTTGGAACCTGAGCGCTCGTGGTGCGTCCGAAGTTTCCAAGGTCTCGCAAGCAGCGCTGCACGCCAATCAGGAGGTGGGCGACGGGCTGGGAGGGGGGGTCGGGGACGGGGATGGGGACACCGGCGGGGCGCCACAGATGACGTGGGGCTCGGGCAGGTACCGCGTGGAGAACCGCTCCCGCCGCACCTCGCGGCCGCCCTGACGGAAGATCCGGGTCACGTCGATCGAGAAACCGGTGCCGCCCAAGGAGGCCTCGCAGTCCGGCCGCGGGTTGTACGTCACGCCGGTCAGCGAGGTGGGCGCATAGCGGGGACCCGACACCGACTCCACGTCGTACCGTTTGGTGCCCCAGAACGTGACGGTCAGCGAGGTGTCGGTGTAGGCCGTCTGGATCAGTACGCCGTACGGCGAGTCGTTGCGGAAGCGGAAGTCCGGCTGCGGGTAGGAGACCGTCGACTCCCGGCCGGCCGGATAGCGGCTGATGTAGTAGCTGTGCGGCGTGTGCTGCACGTCCTCCAGGCCGGCGAAGAACACCGCGTTGAAGATCGTGGTCGCGAACTGGCTGACCCCGCCGCCGACCGCATCCCGGAACTGGCCCTGGTCGATCATCGGCGCGTTGACGAAGCCCCGTGCGGTGTCGCGCTCCCCCACGTAGCCGTTGAGGCTGAAGGTGGCGCCAGGCAGGACCAGCGCGCCGGTCACGATGTCGGCAATCCGGTGGATGTTGGTCACCCGCGGCGGGCAGCACGGGTGGTGAGTGGTGAAGGAGCTGATCTTCTGGCGGACTCCTAGGGCCTGTACGGCGGCCGTGGTCAATCGTGGCGGCGTCTCCCGCAGTGCCACCGTGGCCGCCCGCGGCGCCGGCCTCGGCAGCACCCGGACCACCGCCAGGGACAGGTCGTCGGGATGCAGGGTGCGTCCGGTGGTGGCCGGCACGATGACCGGCCGGCCGTCGTCGAACCGGAAGTGCGCATCGCGCGCGGGCAACGCGACGCCGGTCAGCCGCGCCGCCAGCCGACGGTTGAGCCCGGCACCGTCCAGCCGCGGCACCAGCCGACCGTCCGGCGTGGGGGTGAACGACAACGTCGCGGCGATGTCGGCCGGAGCCACCAGCACGGTCCGTGGCCCCACGGTGAGCGACACGGGCGCCGCCACCGCGGGACGGGCGAACGTCCGCAGCACCCGCGAGATCTCGGCCGCGCTGACCGCCGGCGCCGTCGCGGTCATCGGCAGCCGGACCGGACCGGTGACCCTGAGGTAGGCGGACCGCAGCGCGTCGGCCGTGCCGCGCCGGTCAAGGTGCTGGCCGTCGCGCGCCTCGACGGCGACCGGTGTGGTGCCCACGTAGCGGATGGCACCGTCGCCGCCAGGAGTGTCCACCGCAGCCGCCAGCCGCCCTACCGCGGCGTCGAGAGCCGGCCGGTCCACCGTGACGGCGGGCGGGACCCGACGGGTCAGCCCGATCAGCCGACGGAGCACCGACACCGGGTCGAGTGGTCGAGCCGCCGCCGCCGCCACCGTCGCGACCGGATCGAATCGCAGGCCGGCCGCGACCGGGTCGACCTGGACCCGCCGGCCGGCCGCCAGGCCGTCGAGCGGCTCCCGGGCACGGTCGGCGTACGCCCGCTCGAGCAGTCGGGCGGCCTCGGCCCGGCTCTTGCCGCCGAGGTCGACCGCCCCTACCCGGACGCCGCGGGGAATGTCGGCACCGCCGACCAGCAGGCCGGCGAGGTAGAGCACTGCCAGGAGTCCGACCACCCCGGCGGCGGCGACCGCGGGTCGGCGCCAACGTCGTGACCCGGGGACCGCAGCCAACACGGGGTCTGGCTGGGCGGTCACGGCGGCGGCCCCTTCCGAATCGGGCCTTCCATCGTAGGCGGACCGTTCGCGCCCGGCGAAAGGGCGCCGAAGCGCCCGACAGCAACTCCCGCGCTACACCGGCGGTGTCGCCGGGCCGGGACGGCTCCGCCGTTGGATCAGCGAAGACGGCGCCGGCGCACCTTCTCGGCGCCGGGCAGCAGGGCCAGTCCGGCGGCGAGCGCTCCGACGACGATGAAGGTCACGCCACGCCCGTCGCCGGGCACGATCAGGTCGCCCTCGGCGCGCAGGCTCCCGAGCACGGCCACCACGGCGAACCAGCCGAGGCCGGGCAGCGCGCCCCCCAGCCGGCTGCCGGTGCCAAGGGTGCCGAGAAGGCCGGCCGTTAGGTTGCCGACCGCCGCGAGGATCGGCCCCACCGGTAGGCCGATGCCGAGCACGCGTGGCACCACGTCGTTGAGGAAGGCACCGAGCACACCCAGCACAGCGCCGAGGACCAGCAACGCCACACCGGTCGCGGCGAGCAGCGCCGCCGGCCGGACTCGGCCACCCATCGAGTGCTCGCCCCCGGCGGGAGCCGTCTCGACCGGCTCGGCCGGGACCGGCAGCTCCCGTTCCACGCTCGCGCGGCTCACCCCTGCGCCGGCTCCGTCACACCCGGACTCTAGCCACGGGCTGCTGCCGGTACGCCGGCCCTCGCCGCCTCCAGCACCTCGGTGATCTCCGGGCCGACCAGCTCCGAGCGCTCCATGAGGGCGTCGCGGAGCGCAGCCACCAGGTGGGTGTTCTCCTGCAGCAGTCCCAACACCCGCGCCTTCTGCTCCTGGAGCAACGCCTCGACCGCTGCCCTGCCTTCGGCGTCGGCGAGCACCCGTCCCACGATGTTGCTGTCGTTGAAGGCGCCGTTCTGCACTGCGGCGTACGACAGCAGCGAGCCACGC
>JBPCOX010000020.1:0-4151 GCA_050999825.1 Mycobacteriales bacterium | reverse complement strand
GGCGGAGCCACTTCACCTGCCCGTCGACCTCGACCACGAGCTGGGAGAGAACGACCGGTCAGCGACCGGCTACCTGCCGCCCGTGGAGTTCGAGGCTGTCGCCGACGAGTTCTTCGCTCGGCCGGCTGACAGCGTCCGAGGGTGGGAGACCGCGAGGGACGCGCAGCGGCGCATCGTGGCGGCGGTGGCTCGGGCGGTCGACGGCGCCGACGGCGACACGGCAGTCGTGTCCCACGGGGGAGTCGGGACCCTACTGCTGTGTGCGCTGATGGACGTCTCCATAGATCGCAGGCACGACCAGCCCGGGCAGGGCAGCTACTTCTGCTTCGACCCTGGGACGGGGGGTGTCGTCCACGGGTGGAACCGCCTGGAGGCGGCCGAATAGAGCCAGCTCGGCACGATGCCGCTGATCGCGACGGTCACGGGAGCAGCAGGGTGGAGTCGCCGAACTCGTGCCACAGGTAGCGCTCCCGCACGGCTGCGCGGTAGGCGGTGTCGACCAGCTCCGGGGCGGCGACGGCGTCGAGCAGCTGTAGGTGGCTGGCCTCGGGGGCGTGCAGGCCACTCACCAGGCCGGTGACCCCCCGGGCCGGTCGGTCCGGCCCGAGCACCAGGCTGGTCCACCCTCGCGCGGCGCGGGTGATGCCGTCCGGGCCCGTCGCGCTCTCCAGGGCGCGGACCACGGTCGTGCCCACGGCGACGACGCGGCCGCCGGCGGCCCGGGTGGCGGTGGCCAGCCGGGCGGTGACGGCTGGTACCTCATAACGCTCCGGTGTGGGTGGCTCGCGCAGCTCAGGGCTGGACAGCCCGGCGTGCAGCACGACCGGTACGACGGGCACGCCCCTGGCCATCAGCCGCACCAGCAGCCGGGTGGTGAACGGTCGGCCGGCACTGGGCATCTCGGCGCTGCCCGGCTGGACGGCGTACGCCGTCTGGTAGTCCGACAGCGGGCGCCGTTGGGCCAGATGGCTGTAGGCCACCGGCCGGCCGTGCTCCCTCAGGTAGGGGTGCAGGGCCACCGGGGGGCTCACGGCTGCCCGCCAGAGCCGGCTAGCGCCGTCCGTCACCGCCGGCGTCGGGTAGGGCTCGCACAGCTCCAGCCGGACGCCGGCCGGCAGGTCCAGACGCAGGCCGCGGCGCGCTTCCGGGTCCGGTCCCGTGCCGTCGACCCGTCGCAGCTCCACGACCCATCCGCCGCCGCCGTGCGGGCCGGCCACGTGCACGACAACGCTTCGGCCGTCGGGTAGCGCCGCGTCCAGCGCGGCGGGGACCGTCGCAGAGGTGTTGACGACGACGAGGTCGCCGGGGCTCAGCTGGTCGGGCAGGTCGTGAAATCGCACGTGCTCGACACCCGAGGGCCGCGCCACCAGCAGCCGGACCTGGTCGCGCGCCAGCCCCCGCAGCTCGGGCGGCTCGGTCGCGTCGCTGCCCGGCGGCAGGACGAAGCGGGTGGGCGTCACGAGCCCACCTCCGCGTGCGCGCCGAGGTCGGCCGCGCGGTAGCGGCCGCTGGGCAGGTCGCCGTCGATCAGCCGCAGTAGCGCCGGCACTACCGTCTCCGGTCGCGACCGGTCGCTGATGTCCTCGCCGGGGAAGGCGAGTCGCTGCAGGTCGGTGACCATGTCGCCGGGGTCGACCGCGTAGACGCGGAGCTCCGGCAGCTCGACGGCGAGCACGGCGCTGAGGTGGTCGAGCGCCGCCTTCGACGACCCGTACCCTCCCCAGCCGGCGTACGGCTCGACCGCGGCGTCAGAGCTGAGGTTGAGCACGCGTCCGCCCGAGCTCCGCAGCGGCGGCAGCAGCAGCTGCACCAGGGCGAGCGGAGCGAAGGTGTTGACCGCGTAAACCTGCTCGAGCACGTCGAGCGGGTGCGTAACCAGCCCCACCAGCGGACTCGGGCCCAGAACGCTCGCGTTGTTGACCAGCAGGTCCAGGCGCCCGGCCCGCTCGACGGCGGCGGTCAGCGCCTGCCGGTGCGCCGGATCGGCGACGTCACCGGGAACCGCCGTGACCCGCGTCGTGCGGCGGAGCTCGTCGGCCGTGGCGGCGAGCCGGCCAGGGTCACGGGCGTCCAGAACAAGGTGCCAGCCGCGGTCGGCGAGCGCGGTGGCGAGGGCGCGGCCCAGACCGCGGGAGGCGCCGGTCAGCAGGGCAACAGGAGATCCAGGTGATTGCGTCGTGGGAGTCATGACCGCAGACTGCTACTTGAAGTCGGCTTCAAGTCAAGGGGGACAAGCGGGTGCGCCCGGAGGACCTGCTGCCGATCGGTGAGGTCGCCCGTCGTGCCGGTCTCGCGACGTCGGCAGTGCGCTACTACGAGCGTGAAGGGCTGGTGCAGGGCGAGCGCAGCTCCGGCGGGCAGCGGCGCTACCCACGCAACGTGCTGCGCCGGCTGGCGTTCATCCGGGCCGCGCAGAACGTCGGGCTGTCGCTCGAGGAGGTCCGCAGCGCGCTGACGGCCCTTCCCGACGGGCGCACGCCGACGCCCGCCGACTGGGCCCGGCTCTCACACACCTGGCGGGCGCGGCTCGACGAGCAGATCGCCGGCCTCACAGCCTTGCGCGACGGGCTCACCTCCTGCATCGGCTGCGGCTGCCTGTCGCTGAGCCGCTGCGCGCTGTCGAACCCCGACGACTCCGCGGGCAACAGCGGCTCCGGGGCCCGGTACCTGCCACCGGCACTGCGCCGCCCCAGGGCCCGGATCGTCGACCCGCCCGGCCCACCAGCCATGTCGCCGGACGAGCACGCCGTACCAGCCACGGCTCGCTAACCCTGCGGGGGGACCGCCAGTCGGAGCGGCTGCTTGGCGTTTCCGGCCAGCACGAGCTGGGTTCGGGCACCGACCACTTCGCGCAAGGCGGTGCGAAAGGAGCGTCCATCCGCCGTCGCGCGCGATTCCGCCGGATACACGCGGCCGCCGCTATGTTCCCGTCGTGACCCGACAGCGGATCGCCCGCGCCCTCTTCGCTGTCACGGCCCTAGCCGTGCTGGTGGGCTTGATCGTGCAGGTGCAAGTGTCCGCCGGCTTGAAGGGCACGCAGTTCACGTCCACGAGCAGCCTGGTCTTCAACGTCTTCTGCTACTTCACCGTCCAGTCGAACATCATCGTCGGCGCGACGGCAGCACTGCTCGCCGTGCGCCTGGATCACCCCTCCACGGTCTTCCGCGTGTTCCGACTGGCTGGCCTGATCGCCATCGCCATCACGTTCGTCGTCTTCCATCTCGCGCTCGCGCACCTACAGGACCTGCGGGGCGCCGCCGCCTTCGCCGATGGGCTGCTGCACACCGTCGTCCCCGTCCTCGCGGTGTCCGGGTGGTTGGTGTTCGGCCCGCGCCGTGCGATCTCCTGGCGCATCGCCGCACTGGCGGTGCTCTTTCCACTGTGCTGGGTGGCGTTCGCGCTGGTACGCGGCGCGCTGATCGACTTCTACGCCTACCCCTTCATCGACGTACGCGTCCTGGGCTATGCGCGCGTGCTCGGCAACGTCGTCCTCATCGGCCTGCTCTTCTTCGCCCTCGCCGCTGTGGCGCTGACGCTCGACCGACGCCTGCCCCAGGTAGCACCCGCCCGGTCCCGGGTGGCCACGTCCCGATAGGGGGAAGGCGCTGAGCGCCGCTAGGCCCGCGCACCCGGCTGCCCGAAGTGGTCGAAGCCGCCGGAGCCGGCCGGTGGGTCCCACCCCACGACCGTCACACCACTGCCCTGCGTCACGGTGCCGACCCGAACCGTCCCCGGTCCGAGCATCACGTCCGGCGACATCGTGGCGACCAGAGCGTGGTCCTCACCACCGGTCAGCACCCAGGTCAGCGGGTCCATGTCCAGGTCGGCGGCGGCCGCGCGCACCGCCGGATCCACGGGCAGCCAGTCCGCCTGCAGCTCGATCCCTACACCACTCGCGTCTGCCACGTGCCCGACATCGGCCACCAGGCCGTCGCTGACGTCGATCATCGCGCTCGCCCCCAGGTCGGCAAGCAGCGGACCGGCGGTGTACGGCGGACCCGGATGCCGGTAGGTGCCGACCACGTCCTGGTGCCGGCGCACCAGGTCCGGGGTGCCGCTCTGGAGCACCGCCAGACCGGCAGCCGATCGCCCCAGGTCGCCGACGAGTACGACGACCTCGCCCGCCCGCGCGCCGGCTCGAGTCACCGGCG
>JBPCOX010000019.1:0-5461 GCA_050999825.1 Mycobacteriales bacterium | reverse complement strand
CGCCGCGCGGGGCCACGGCGCTGCTCGCGACGAGCAAGGCGTGGGCGTGGCTGTCCGGGCGCGACTTCATCACCCCGGACGACGTCAAGGCGCTGGCCCGGCCGACCCTGCGGCATCGGATCTCGGTCCGGCCCGAGGCCGAGCTCGACGGCGCAACGGCGGACGGCGTACTGGACGGCGTACTGGCCTCGGTGCCGGTTCCGCGCTGATCTCGCCGTGGCCCTGACCTGGCGCGCCGGCGCGTTCGCGCTGCTGGGGGCGGTTGTCGTGCTGTTGGCGCCGCTCGGTGGGCTGATGCCGTGGCTGGTGGAGGTTGCGCTGCTGGTCGGCGTCCTGGTCGACCTGGCGCTCGCCGGGAGCGTGCACGGGCTGCGGATGGCGCGCGCGGGCGACGCCTCGACCCTGTTGGGCGAGACCGCGACCGTGCGGCTGGGGGTGACGAACGCGGGGCGGCGACGGGTGCACGGAGTCCTGCGGGACGCCTGGCCGCCGAGCGCCGGAGCGACACCGCGGCGGGTGCCGATCGACGTACCGGTGGGTGAGCGGCGCTGGGTGGAGACCTCGCTGCGTCCCACCCGGCGCGGGGACCGGCCGGCAGCCCGGGTGACCGTCCGCTCGGTCGGGCCGCTGGGACTGGCGGGGCGCCAGGGCGGCCACGTGGTGCCCTGGGTGGTTCGGGTGCTGCCCGGGTTCCCCAGCCGGCGGCACCTGCCCGAGAAGCTGGCCCGGCTGCGTGAGCTCGACGGGGCGGCCGCCGCACGGGTCCGCGGGTCGGGCACCGAGTTCGACTCGCTGCGCGACTACGTCGTGGGCGACGACGTCCGGTCGATCGACTGGCGGGCCACCGCCCGCCGGGACGCGGTCGTCGTGCGCACCTGGCGGCCCGAGCGAGACCGCCGGATCGTGCTGGTGCTGGACACCGGGCGGACCTCGGCCGCCCGGGTCGGTGATACGCCGCGGCTCGACAGCGCGCTGGACGCGGCCCTGCTGCTCGGTGCGGTGGCTGGCCGGGCCGGCGACCGGGTCGACCTGCTGGCCTACGACCGCCGGCTACGGGCCAGCGTCGAGGCGGGCACCGGCCCCTCGCTGCTGCCCGCGATGGTTGCCGCCATGGCGCCGCTGGAACCGGAGCTGGTGGAGTCCGACGTACGCGGGATCGTGGCGGCAGTGCTCCGACGGGTGCGCCGGCGCTCGCTGGTGGTGCTCTTCACCGGCCTGGACACCGCCGCGGTCGAGGAGGGACTGCTGCCGGCGCTGCCGGCACTGAGCACCCGGCACGTGGTGCTCGTCGCCGCGGTCGCCGATCCGGCGGTGGCGGCGCTGGCCGCCGGTCGGGGCGACGCTGCGGCGGTGTACGCCGCGGCGGCGGCCGAGCGGGCGCGGGCGGACCGGCGCCGGGTGACCGCGGCGCTGCGCCGCCGAGGGGTGGGAGTGGTGGACGCCCTACCGGGCGAGTTCGCCCCCGCGGTGACCGACGCCTACCTCGACCTCAAGGCCGCCGGCCGCCTCTGAGGCGTGCATCCCTTGGTCCTGGTCGCAACGGCAGGGTCTTGGAAACGTCGTGCCTCTTCCGTGTGCTCGGTTTTCAAGATCTGGCCGACGTGGCTGGGTCAGCCGGCGGTGGGTGCCGCGTCCGGACGGAGGCCGACCGGCAGGTCACCCGTCTCCCCAGCCCGCACGGCGCGCCGGCCGAAGACCGCCACGTATGCCAGGAAGGCGCTCTCGGCCAGGACGCCGATGCCGATCCGCGCCCAGGTCGGCAGCGGTGACGGTGTCACGAAAGCCTCGATGGCGCCGCTGAGCAGAAGGACCACGACCAGACCCAGGGCGATCGTGACGGCGGCGCGCCCCTCCTCGGCGAGCGCGTCGACCCGCCGCCGGGGGCCCGGGTCCACGACCGTCCACCCGAGCCGCAGACCGGTCCCTGCGGCGACGAAGACGGCGGTCAGCTCGAGCAGGCCGTGCGGCAAGATCAGCCCGAAGAACAGCTCGCTCTTTCCGGCGGCCGCCAGGTAGCCACCCGAGATGCCCACGTTCACCGAGTTCTGCAGCAGGATGTACAGCGTCGGCAGCCCGAGCAGTACGCCGAGACAGAGCGCGATCGCGGCCACCCACGCGTTGTTGGTCCACACCTGGGCGGCGAAGGCGCCGGCCGGGTGGCTGCGGTAGTAGCCGGCGAAGTCGCGCTCGACCAGGCGGCGTACCCGCGCCGGCGGCAGCAGCGCCGACGCGACGTCGGCATGGGTCGCAACCCACGCGCCCAACGCGAAGGCGACCAGCAGCGAGCCCGCGGCGGTCGCCGCCGACCAGCGCCAACTGCGGTAGGCCGCCGCGGGAAAGGTGACCCGGAAGAACCGGGCCAGGTCCTGCCAGGCCGGTGCCGACCCGCCGGCCACGGCTCCCCTGGCCCGCGCCACCAGCGCCGACAGCCGTCCCACCAGCGCAGGATCGGGAGAGCTGGACTGGACCACGGACAGGTGGGTGGCCACCCGCTGGTAGAGCTCGACGAGCTCGTCCACCTCGGCCCCGGAGAGTCGGCGCGGCCGGCCGGCCCGGCGGAGCAGGGTCTCCAGCCGGTCCCACTCGCCGCGATGGGCGCCGACGAACGCGTCGACGTCCACCGCTCCCCCTTACGACACCTCGCCGCACGACGTACGACGTTGCGACGTCAGGAGGCGACACTATCCGGATGAGCGACGTCGTCACCGGCGAGGCGGTGGCTCTGGACCTGCGCCTCGCCGCGTTGCCGTCCAGAGCACTGGCGGCGCTGATCGACCTGCTGGTCCAGCTGGCCGCGGTCTTCGTGCTGTCCCTGCTCGTCTCCGGACTGCAGTTCCAGCTGGAGAGCGCGCTGCAGGCGGCGCTCGGCGTGGTCCTCTACGTCGCGATCCTGGTCGGCTACCCGGTGGCCGCGGAGACGCTGTGGCGCGGGCGCACGATCGGCAAGGCGGCCCTGGGGCTGCGGGTGGTCCGCGACGACGGCGGTCCGATCCGGTTCCGCCAGGCGTTGGTCCGCGGCCTCATCGGCGGGATCGTCGAAAAGCCCGGCGTCCTGCTCGTCACAGTGGTGGTCGGCGTGGTCTCCGCGCTGGTGAGCACGCGTGGCAAGCGGCTTGGGGACGCCTTGGCGGGCACCGTCGTACTTCAGGAACGGGTGCCCGTGCGCGGCGGCCGGGTCGCGGCGATGCCGCCAGCGATGGCCGGCTGGGCGTCGACCTCGGACCTCTCCGGCCTGCCCGACGACCTCGCCCTGGCCAGCCGGCAGTTCATGGCCCGCGCGGACTCGCTCGAGCACCACGCCCGGGAGGAGCTCGGCGGTCGGTTGGTGTCCGCGGTGTCGGCCGTCGTCCGCCCGCCGCCGCCACCGGGAACGACGGGCTGGGAGTACCTGTCCGCGGTGCTCGCCGAGCGTCGCCGGCGTGAGGAGGAGCGGTTGAGCCGGCAGGCGCCGCGGCCGGCCTCCGCCGCTCCACCCGCGGCCGCAGCAGCCACTGCCGCCACGCCGGCGGTTCCGGTCGCACCGCAGGTGGAACCCGTTCCCAGATCGGCGGCGGAGGCGCCCGCCAAGGGGTTCGCGCCGCCGGGGTGAAGGACGGACCCCACTGGATTCGGCGATGTTCCGCCCACAAGCCCGCGCGACGGGCGCCTCGGCAGCCCCGATAGCGTCGGCCGCATGACCCAGCCCTCGATCCGAGCGGCAGGTAGTGGCGACCTGGACGGCCTCGCGCAGTCCAGTGCGGCGCTCTTCGCCGAGGACGGGGCGGCGCATGACCGGTTGCGAAACCCCGAGTGGTCCGGCACTTTCGGCACCCAGTGGTGCGCGGACCTGCTCGTCGACCCGGCCGCTCTCGTCCTCGTCGTGGTCGACGGCGACGACATCGTCGGCCATCTCATCGGCACCTACGCAGAGCCGTCGGCGATGTGGACTGCTCCGAGGGCGGCGTTGGTCAGCATGTTCGTTAGGTCGGTCTGCCGCGGCCAGGGGCTCGGTAGTCGCCTCGTCGGGGAGTTCGCGGCCTGGGCGCGGGAGCGCGGCGCGTCACGATTGCAGGTCAGCGCGTATGCCGCCAACGACGGCGCTGTTCGGTTCTACCAGCGCCAGGGGTTCGTGACGCTGTCCACGGACCTTATGGCGGATCTGTAACTGCTCTCAGAGTTTGGCGCCTCTGCGGGCCGCCGCCGTCAGGAGCCGTGGTCCCAGGAGCTGAGGTAGTGCTCCTGCTCCGGGGTGAGTACGTCGATCGCCACGCCCATCGCAGCCAGCTTGAGCCGGGCGACCGACTGATCGATCTCCTGCGGCACCTCGATGACCCCGGGTGAGAGCGAGTCGGAGCTGCGCGAGAGCCATTCCGCGGTCAGCGCCTGGTCGGCGAAGGACATGTCCATGACGGCGGCGGGGTGACCCTCGGCGGCGCCGAGGTTGACCAGCCGGCCCTCGGCGAGCAGCAGCAGCCGGCGGCCGTCGGCCATCACGTACTCGTCGGTCTGGTGACGGATCTTCGAGCGCTTCTCGACCGCCAGTTCGTCGAGCGCCTTGATGTCGACCTCGATGTCGAAGTGGCCCGAGTTGGCGAAGATCGCGCCGTCCTTCATCGCCTCGAAGTGCTCGCGGCGCAGCACGTCGCGGTTGCCCGTCACGGTTACGAACACGTCCCCGATCGCCGCCGCCTCGGCCATCGGCAGCACCCGGAAGCCCTGCATGGTGGCGTCCAGTGCCTTGGTCGGGTCGATCTCCGTGACGACCACGCTGGCGCCCATCCCCTGCGCCCGGGCCGCCACGCCCTTGCCGCAGTAGCCGTAGCCGGCGACCACGAAGGTCTTGCCGGCGATCAGCGTGTTGGTCGCCCGGAAGATCGCGTCGATCGTCGACTGTCCGGTGCCGTAGCGGTTGTCGAACATGTGCTTGGTGTCGGTGTCGTTGACCGCCACCATCGGGAAGGCCAGCGCCCCGTCCTTGGCCATCTGGCGCAGCCGGATGACGCCGGTCGTGGTCTCCTCGCAACCCCCCCGTACGCCGTCCAGCAGCTCGCGGCGGCTGGTGTGCAGGACGTTCACCAGGTCGCAGCCGTCATCGAAGACGAGGTGCGGCTGGCAGTCCAGGGCGGCGTTGATGTGGGCGTAGTAGCCGTCCCGATCCACCCCGTTGCGCGCGTAGACCGCCACGCCGTACTCGTGCACCAGCGCGGCGGCCGAGTCGTCCTGGGTCGAGAGCGGGTTGGACGCGCACAGGTGCAGCTCGGCGCCGCCGGCCTGCAGCGCCCGCATCAGGTTCGCGGTCTCGGTCGTCACGTGCATGCAGGCCGCGATCCGGATCCCCTCGAACGGGCGCTCCTTCTCGAACCGCTCACGGATCTGGCGCAGCACCGGCATCGACCGCTCCGCCCACTCGATCCGGAGCTTGCCCGCGTCGGCGAGAGAGGCGTCGGCGATGTCGGACTTCGGCAGGTCGGCCATGCGGGAG
>JBPCOX010000208.1:0-4353 GCA_050999825.1 Mycobacteriales bacterium | reverse complement strand
CAGCGCTGGATAGAGGCCGACGACCAGGTTCTGTGCCATCTCCGTGGTCCGATCCGCCCACAGCCGCTCGACCGCGGCGAAGTAACGGTCGACGTAGGGCCGGAGCAGCTCCCGCTGGCCTACCTGCTGGAAGCCGGCGATGGTCGCGGTCTGTACGGCGTTGGGCAGCTCGTCGGAGTCGACCAGCGCGGCCCATGCTTGTGCCTTGGCCTCCGCGGTGGGCCGGGCCGCCCGGGCGGCCGCGGCGTGCCGGGCTCCCGCCGAGGTGCTGTCGCGCTCGAGCTCGGCCGCGATTTCATCGTCGCCGGCGGCCCCCAGAGCCACCAGCCGGCGGATCAGGAGCCAGCGCATCTCGGTGTCGATGGCGAGCCCTTCGACCGGACGGGTGCCTTCCAGCAGCCCGCGCAGCTCCGCGGCGTCCGACGCTGAGGTGCTGGCGGAGGCGAAGGCGCGGGCCCAGGCCAGCTGGTGGTCGCTGGTCGGCTCGGCCGATCGCATGGCGTCCTGCGCCGCCCGGCCCAGCCGCCGGCGGCCGGTCTCCCGGTAGCCGGGGTCGGCGTAGAAGTCGACGGCGAGCTCGGCCTGGCGTAGCAGCACCTGCACGACGCCGACGTCGGTCTCGCGGTCGATCCCGCCGAGCACCAGCGTGAGGTAGTCCCGCGTCGCGAGCTCGGCGTCTCGGGTCATGTCCCATGACGCAGCCCAGCACAGCGCGCGCGGCAGTGACTCGGTGAAGTCGCCGATCGAGTCGGTCACAGTGGCCATGGACCGCTCGTCGAGCCGGACCTTGGCGTACGTGAGGTCGTCGTCATTGACCAGTACGACGTCCGGCTGGCGCCGGCCCACGAGCTCCGGCACCTCCGTCCGCGGGCCGACGATGTCGGTCTCCACGCGCTCCCGGCGTACCAGCCCCGCCTCGGACCGGTCGTAGAGGCCGATGGCCACCCGATGTGACCGCAGCGTCGGGTAGTCCTCGGGAGCCTCCTGCACGACGGCGAAGGAGGAGAAGGCGCCGGCCGGGTCCACGTCGAAACCGGCGCGGAGCGTGTTGACCCCCGCGGTCTCGAACCACTCCTTGGACCAGGCCGTCAGGTCGCGGCCGGAGGACTCCTCGAGTACGGCGAGCAGGTCGGCGAGGGTGGTGTTGGCGTACTCGTGGCGGCGGAAGTAGGTGCGCAGCCCGGCCATGAACTCCTCGCGACCGACCCAGGCGACCAGCTGCTTGAGCACCGAGGCGCCCTTGGCGTAGGTGATGCCGTCAAAGTTGACCTTGACGGCCTCGTTGTCCTCGATGTCGGCAGCGACCGGATGCGTCGAGGGCAGCTGGTCCTGGCGGTAGGCCCAGCCCTTCTCCACGTTGGCGAACGCGGTCCACGCGCTGGTGAAGCGGGTCGCCTCGGACTGGCAGAGCACCGCCATGTAGGTGGCGAAGGACTCGTTCAGCCACAGGTCGTCCCACCAGCGCATCGTCACGAGGTCGCCGAACCACATGTGCGCCATCTCGTGCAGCACGGTCTCGGCGCGCCGCTCGTAGGCCGCGTCGGTCACCTTGGACCGGAAGATGTAGTCCTCGAGGAAGGTGACCGCGCCGGCGTTCTCCATGGCTCCGGCGTTGAACTCCGGCACGAAGAGCTGGTCGTACTTGCCGAAGGGGTAGGCGTATTCGAACTCGCGCTCGAAGAAGTCGAACCCCTGCTTGGTGACCGTGAAGAGCTCGTCGGCGTCGAGGTGTTCGGCCAGCGACTGGCGGCAGTAGATGCCGAGGTCGATGTCACCGTGCCGGTCGCGGACCACGGCGTAGGACCCGGCGATCAGGGCGGTGATGTAGGTCGACATCTTCGGGGTCGGGACGAACCGCCAGACGCTGCTCTCTTCTCCTGCCGGGTCCGGGTCTCCGACGGGCGCCATGTTGGACACGACCTGCCAGCTCCTCGGCGCCGTGACGGCCAGCTCGAAGACCGCCTTCAGGTCCGGCTGGTCGAAGCAGGCGTACATCCGGTGCGCGTCGAAGGTCTCGAACTGGGTGTACAGATAGACCTCGTCATCGACCGGGTCGACGAACCGGTGCAGCCCCTCCCCGGTGCGCATGTAGAGGCAGTCGGCGACGACCTGCAGCTCGTTGGCCGCCGCGAGGGTGTCCAGGGTGATGCGGTTGCCGTCGAAGACCGCGTCCGGATCGAGTGCCGTGCCGTTGAGCGTGACCTCCTGCACCGCGGGCGCCGTGAGGTTGACGTGGGTGCCGGCCCCCGGCTCCCGGCAGTCGAAGCGGATGACCGCGGTCGACCGGAACGTCGCGTCACCAGTCGTGAGGTCAAGGTCGACGGTGTTGGAGGCGACGGAGATGAGGCGAGCCCGCTCCCGGGCCTCGTCACGGTGGATGTTGTTGCCGGCCACCGGCGCGGGGTCCTTTCGATCGAGTGATCAGTGACCCGCAGTCTCGCATGTCGGCTGACCACCGGTCGGGGCCGGCGGCTCCTCGGCTAGTTGGCGTGACCACTCCAGCACATGCACAGTGGTCAAGTCGGTTCGACCTCCGGCACCTGCCGGCCACCCACCACCGACAGGGAGCTACGCCGCACTAGCCTGGGCGGTACGTCCACTGACGGAGGACCGCCATGTTGCGTCGCGACCGCAACGCCTTCTACGTCGACGGGGCGTGGAGAGCACCGGCCGGCACCGAGACGATCGATGTCGTCAGCCCCGCCACCGAAGAGGTGGTGGCCAGCATCCCGGCCGGTACGCCCGAGGACGTCGGGGTGGCCGTGGCGGCGGCGCGCCGGGCCTTTCCCGGCTGGGCGGCGACCACAACCGAGCAGCGCGCGAAGTACCTCTCGGCTCTGCACGAGGCGCTCTCCGCCCGCCAGGAGGAGGTGGCCCGCACCATCTCGGCCGAGATGGGCGCGCCGATCAAGCTTGCCGTCGCTGTGCAGACCGGGCTGCCGATCGCGGTCCTGGCGAGCTACGCCGAGCTGCTGTCGGCGTACTCCTTCGAGGAGCAGGTCGGCAACTCCCTCGTCGTTCGGGAGCCGGTGGGTGTCGTCGCCGCGATCACGCCGTGGAACTATCCGCTGCACCAGGTGGTGGCCAAGCTGGCACCCGCGCTGGCTGCCGGCTGCACGTTCGTGCTGAAGCCGAGCGAGGTGGCGCCACTGTCGGCGTTCCTACTCGCCGAGATGGTCGACGAGGTGGGGCTGCCGGCGGGGGTCTTCAACCTGGTCACCGGCACTGGGCCGGTCGTCGGTGAGGCGCTGGCTGCCCATCCCGATGTGGACATGGTGTCGTTCACCGGCTCAACCCGCGCCGGCAAGCGGGTCTTCGAGCTGGCCGCCGGGACGGTCAAGCGGGTGGCCCTCGAGCTTGGGGGAAAGTCCGCCAACGTCGTCCTTCCCGACGCCGACCTGCCGCGGGCGGTCAAGGTAGGGGTCAACAACGCCTTCCTCAACTCTGGCCAGACCTGTACGGCGTGGACTCGGATGATCGTGCCGGCCGACCACTACGAGGAGGCGGTATCCCTCGCCGCCGCCGTGGCAGAGGCGATGCAGGTCGGGCCGCCGGACGCCGAAGGCACCAAGCTGGGACCGGTCGCCTCGGCGGCGCAGCGGGACGGCGTCCGCGCCTACATCGAGCTGGGCTCGGCCGAGGGCGCCCGGCTGGTCGCCGGCGGTGCCGAGGCGCCCGCGGGACTGGAGTCCGGCTACTACGTGCGGCCGACGGTCTTCGCCGACGTACGGCCGGAGATGACGATCGCGCGCGAGGAGATCTTCGGCCCGGTGCTGGCGATCCTCCCGTACGCCGACGAGGACGAGGCGCTCGAGCTGGCCAACGACAGCATCTATGGGCTGGCCGGCGGCGTGTGGTCGGGCGACCGCAACCGCGCGATCGCCTTCGCCCGCCGCATGCGGACCGGACAGGTCGACGTCAACGGCGGCCGGTTCAACCCGATGGCGCCCTTCGGCGGCTACAAGCAGTCCGGGAACGGCAGGGAGCTCGGCCGCTTCGGCCTGGAGGAGTTCCTCGAGACAAAGGCCTTGCAGCTGTAGTGGGAGGCGACGCCGTGGCCGGGTGGGCCGACGTCCGTCGGTTGGTGCTGGCGCTGCCGGAGACGACGGAGCGGTCCTCCGACGGCGGTGCCTGCCAGTGGCGGGTGAAGGACAAGCTGTTCGTCTGGGAGCGGCCGCTTCGGCGAAGTGATCTGCAGGCGTTGGGAGCGGGCGCTCCGGACGGTGGCGTCCTCGCAGCCCGTGTACCGGACCTGGGGGCGAAGGAGGCGCTGCTGGCCGAGGAGCCGGACCTGTACTTCACGACGCCGCATTTCGACGGTTACCCGGCCATCCTGGTGCGCCTCGACCGGAT